>NZ_MAIS01000037.1:0-61402 GCF_001680695.1 Paenibacillus sp. KS1
GGTTCGAGTCCTTCATGGCTCACCAGTTTATTCAATCAATCTCAGCGGAAGCTGAGGTTTTTTTGTATGTTCACAACTATACCGAATGTAGGTGAAGACAGCATGAACAAGTGGATCATACGAGCGACTGTGTTTGTAGCAACCACGTTTATTGGCTTTGGTATTGCAAAATGTTTTGACGCAATCGGGAAGCCAAGGATAGCGGGTATTATTTATGCGTGCAGTATAGTGGCCGTGTTGGCTGCAGAAGAATGGATGAGAATGAAACAAAACAAACAGGCTGCTAAACAACGCATATAACACTCATCATACATAAGTACCGGACTGGGATTAGCCAGTCCGGTTTTTTTGTATCTTGATATGGTACAATGGAAGTAATTTATGCTGGATGAAATGGGTTGAGAGCGATGATGGATAAGCAAGCATTACAACTGCAAATCGAGCGACTAACAGGTATGCGCTTAGAGTCGCAACACATATCAACGGCACGGTGGGAAGATTGGATATCAGCAGCTGTGGGAGTGAAGGATGGAACTCCATCTCCTCGTACGATGGTGAAGCATGATGAGGAATGGTATTTGTTATGGAAGCAGGGTAAGACAACCACCGACGTCATGAAGCTGCAAGGGAAATCGCTATCGGGACAAGAGCTGCAATGGCTTGAATTAGTGCTGTTGATGCAGCATCAACCGAAATCGGGGATGGATACGGTTCATGTCACGGATGAGCAGCAGGCCTATCTAATCGGTCAATGGATCATCGAGCACATGCGAGATGGAGATACGGCCGCGGAAATTCCGGACT
Source organism: Paenibacillus sp. KS1 (assembly GCF_001680695.1). NCBI lineage: Bacteria > Bacillati > Bacillota > Bacilli > Caryophanales > Paenibacillaceae > Paenibacillus > Paenibacillus sp. KS1. The sequence goes on from NZ_MAIS01000037.1 coordinate 805, forward strand.
CCTTCTCATGGAAGACGAAAATGTTCACACAGACAGTGCCTTTCTTGCTTGTTGCGGAACATGCTCATCGAGATGGGCCAGGGTACAAGCATTTATATAAACTGCTCAAGTCTTATTTTGGCGGAGAATTGATCCTCCTTCCTTTATCGGATAAGGAGTGGCTGATCTTATGTCCCGAGCAACTGATTCAAGTTAGTGAGGCAGATGAGGATGTAGAAACGAAGGAGACGATGGAAGAGCAACTTACTTCTTTTTGTCTGGGACTGTATGAGCTGGTGGCCAGTGAATGGGTAGGTGACAGCCAGCTGTCCATTGGGTATCCTTTTGCACCGGTGAAGGGTATGCCGTCGGTCGTTAGCCAGCTGAGAGAAACGATGTACTTGGGGCGGACGTTCCATGTCACAGACAATATTCATCTTCCATGGGAGCTGCATCTAGAACGGCTTGTCAACAGTATACCAGATGCGGTTCGTAAGCAGTTTCTGCAGCGTGTCGTTACGAAGGCAGACAGCTTCAATGATGTAGAGACACTGTCTACGCTGGATACGTTCTTCCAGCATGACTGTAGTGTAAGCGAGACAGCCAAGCGTCTCTATATCCATCGTAATACGCTATTATACCGATTAGATAAGATTAAACATGAGACCGGGTTGGACGTTCGTCAATTTACGGATGCTGTGTTGGTAAAATTGATATTGCTATTGTACAAAGTAACAAAATAGGCCATTCATTTTTTGTGCAGTTTGTGTATGGTCATTTGTACAGGGTTCCGGTAAGATAAATGTATCGAAAGTAACCGATTACATTGTATCTAACTATAAGGGGGAAACGCACATGGCAGGCGTACGTTTAGAACATATTTACAAGAAGTATTCAGGTTCAGATAATCCAACAGTTAAGGATGTTAACCTGGACATTCAAGACAAAGAGTTCCTCGTATTGGTAGGCCCATCTGGTTGCGGTAAGTCGACAACACTGCGTATGATCGCAGGTCTTGAAGAAATCTCTGAAGGTAAATTGTTCATTGGCGACCGCCTTGTGAATGACGTTGCTCCTAAAGATCGCGATATCGCGATGGTATTCCAATCTTACGCGTTGTACCCGCATATGAACGTGTATCAGAACATGGCATTCGGTTTGAAACTGCGTAAGTTCAAAAAAGAAGATATCGACAAGCGCGTTCGTGAAGCAGCTCGCATCTTGGACATCGAGCACTTGCTTGATCGCAAGCCTAAGGCTTTGTCCGGTGGTCAGCGTCAGCGTGTTGCCTTGGGTCGTGCGATCGTTCGTGAACCACAAGTATTCTTGATGGACGAACCACTTTCCAACTTGGATGCAAAATTGCGCGGTCAAATGCGCGCGGAAATCTCCAAGCTTGCTAAGCGTTTGCAAACAACTGTTATCTACGTAACGCATGACCAAATCGAAGCGATGACGATGGGTGACCGTATCGTTGTTATGAAAGACGGTATCATTCAACAAGCAGCTTCCCCGGACGTATTGTACAATCATCCGGTTAACATGTTCGTTGCAGGATTCATCGGATCCCCTACAATGAACTTTATTACAGGTGTATTGTCTGAAGAAGGCGGCAACTTCCGCTTCAAGGCGACTGGCTTGGATGTAGCAGTTCCTGCAGGCCGTGCACAAATTTTGAAGGAAAAAGGATATGTAGGCAAAGAGGTTATTCTCGGCGTGCGTTCCGAAGATATCCATGAAGAGCCGGTATTCTTGGAAGCTTCCCCTAGCAGCATCTTCTCTGCAGCTATCGAAGTTACAGAGAACATGGGTCATGAAATGTTCTTGTACTTGACAGGTGTAGGCAAGGAAACGGTTATCGCTCGTGTAGACGGACGTTCTAACGCGAAAGAAGGCCAAAACGTGAAGCTTGCTATCGACATGAACAAAATCCACATTTTCGACAAAGATTCCGAGTTGAACTTGTTCGAAAGCTAATTGGATACAATAAATAGAAGGCTGGCCCTGAGGGCCAGCCTTTTTTGCATGTTTTTGTTTCGCAATCTGTATGTTCAGTGAAGTATGGATGTTCGGATCGTGGAAGATTGAACCGCTTTTATTTTTGCTCAAAATCGAGGCCAGTTTTTTGAATGTCTTAGATCCATAGTCTTTCTATTGCTGCAAGCCATTCAATGTGGTGCGAACAGGCTGGGAGAAGTTGTTCCCACTTGCTTGATCCCAGTTGATGGACCAGGTCATGACTCCGCGGAAGTTACGATAGCCTGAGGATTTTATCAATTGATAGGTACCTCCGTATGCCGTTCCCTTGACGAGATATTGCAATGCCTTATCGATATTTGCAGGTGACGTATAACCGCCGCCTGCTGCAGCTGGAGCAGCTGGCAAGCCGATGGCGATTTGGTCTTCGCGCAATGCTGGGAATCGGTTGGATGCGTTGCCGTTGACCGGGAAGCCTTGCAGCAGCATTTCAGCCATAGCTACTTGGAAATCCGCTGTGCCCTGGCTATAGGAACGTCCATCCAGTGCGGTTATGGAGCCTGTATTGTAATGTTGAACATGAAGGATGTTCAAGCGATCATTAAACGCATAAATTACAGGCAGATAAGCTCCCCATGGGCCACCGTATGCAACCATGCCACCCTGTACATATGCAGTTTCTGGCGCCATAGTTAGCATGAAGTCTGAGGATTTTCCTTGTAGAATCGTCCGGATTGCGCTAATGAGATTAACAATCTTCGGTGTTGTTGGGTATTTAAAGTCGGTATCGGCACCAGTCAAGGCAAGCGAGCTTCCTTCCAAATCAATGTCGATTCCGTTGAATCCATATTCTTGAATGAGATCATTCATAGAGCGTACGAAACTATCTCTAGCTGTGGTAGAGGTGAGTTCGACGGTTCCATTTGCCCCACCAATCGAAATAAGCACTTTTTTGCCTTGGGATTGAAGTAAAGCGATATCAGCCTTGAATTGTTCCTTCGTTGCGTTGTAAGGAGTGAAGGCCATCGTTACTCGATCGCCGATTGGCTCAGCGAATGCAACCTGGATGATATCGTAGCGCGGAGATATATCCTTTAAGCGGATATTGGTCGATCCATTATCGAAGTTATGCCAGTAGCCGATTAATTGTTTTGAGCCGCTGCCAATCGGAACTTGAGGGGTATCAGCAGTAAGAATGTTGCTGTCCGCAGAACGATTGCCGGCAGCGTCGTAGGCACGAACGAGAATCGTGTAAGAGGTGGCTGCAGTGAGCCCAGTCAATGTGTAGGTCGTGTTGGATGTTGAAGCAGCGTTGGTTCCGTTAAGGAGAACATCATATCCGGCGACGCCAATATTGTCGGTCGATGCATTCCACGAGAGGGTTAAACTGGTTGGTGTAGCAGACAACAGTTGTAATCCTGTTGGGGCAGTTGGGGGTTCTGTATCCACAGGGGCCATATTCGTATGGACGGCCAGACTGTTGCTCGCTTCTGACCGGTTGCCAGCAGCGTCGAGGGCTTTGATACTGAATGAGTAGGCTGAGTCTGGGGTAAGTCCTTTGGCAGTGTACGATGTGGTATTCGTAGTGCCTGCCAGTTGTGAGCCATTATACACTTCGTAAGATACGACGCCCACATTATCCGTAGCTGGGTTCCAGGCTAATACGACTTCAGTAATGCCAATTGAAGATGCGCGCAGATTGGTTGGGGCTGTAGGAGGTGTCGTGTCAACAGGCTCATCTGCTGACAGCTTCCATAAAGCAGGGACATTCGGTGGTTCCCAGCCGGTTAGTGAAGTATGCGGCTGAATGCAAGCATAAGTCTTGCCGCTATAGGAGACGAGATCCCCGGTTTTGTAGGCGGTATTCGGTGACCATGGGGCTGCTGCCCCTAAGACAGTGGCAGGGAAGAGTGACAACAAGAGGATAAAGACGAGAGCAAGGGATGAAAATGATTTTGGAAGCGGATTCATTGACAGACGTAAGGAACTTCGTTTCATATGATTGCCTCCTTCGTTCAAATATAAGGTTATGGACGAATGGGTCTGACAAGGAAGTCGTCATAGGTGGATTTCGGATTCATCGTCCTGCTCGCTTAACCTATTTATCAGCCAGGTACGGGAATCGGGATAAATATCATACACCTCCTTATCGATAGGTAGTTTGGAATATTCGTGGAGATAGGGTGATTTTCCTGCATCCCTTCAACAAATATGGAAAAAATCGTGGAATATGCCAAGGTTGTGCTTGCGAAAGAAGGAACGTTGAAAAAAGCTAGTTTTTCCTATACGATGAATACAAAGAGATACGGCATTATTGGCATCATAACAGGACGTAATCGATTGTGAGCAATGCCGGAGACGAAGGAGTGAACGACGATGGCCAAAAAGGTAAAGGTCTCCGAAATGGTGGAACAGTTCCACCTGGAGGTGCTGGCTGGCGATACAGGCTTGAAGCGAACAATTACTGTTGATGATTTACATCGCCCAGGCCTCGAGATGGCCGGATATTTCGAATATCACCCGAAGGAACGAGTACAGCTTCTTGGTAAGACTGAGCTTGCCTTCTTCGAAATGCTCTCCCCCGAGACGAAGCGAGAGCGTATGCAATTGTTCTGCTCGGAAGAGATGCCTTGCATCATCGTAACAAGAGGACTCGAGGTTCCGCAGGAAATTCTCGACGTATGTCAGGAGCAGGGAGTGCCTCTGCTGCGCTCGCGCACCGCAACAACGATTCTATCGAGCCGCATTACGAGCTTCCTTGAGAAAAAGCTGGCACCACCGGCTACCATTCATGGTGTACTGGTCGATGTATACGGTGTTGGTATGCTAATTACTGGCGGCAGCGGGATTGGTAAGAGTGAGACTGCCTTAGAGCTGGTTAAACGCGGACATCGTCTAGTAGCGGATGACGCGGTAGAGATCCGTCAAACTTCTGACAATGTATTGCACGGTTCGGCACCAGAGCTGATCCGCCATCTGCTTGAAATTCGCGGTATCGGCATCATCAACGTGATGACGTTGTTCGGGGCAGGTGCTATTCGGAACAATAAGCGAATCAGCGTGGTCATCTCTCTAGAGAATTGGCAGCAAGATAAGCAATATGATCGTCTTGGCATTGATGAAGAGACAACGAGAATTATTGATACGGATGTCCCTCTCGTTACCGTACCGGTTCGCCCAGGTCGGAACTTGGCCGTTATTATTGAAGTAGCAGCCATGAACTATCGCCTCAAGCGTATGGGTTACAATGCGGCATTGCAGTTTACGAACAAGCTGACGGAAACGATTGCCGAAGATATGGACGATTTCGATTGATCATCAGTGTAGCCTAATATAATGAAGGAGTGTAGAGCATGGCAACGATGCTGCTAGACCCGATAGCCATTCAGCTCGGACCATTGAAAGTGCATTGGTACGGGATTATTCTTGGTACCGCTGCACTGGTTGGGCTGCTGCTTGCGATTCGGGAAGGGAAGAGATTTGGCATATCCCAAGATTTCTTTATGGATTTGGTATTGTTCGGTGTACCCTCCGCATTGATCGGGGCACGCGCGTATTATGTCGCGTTCAAGTGGGATGAATATAAGGATAATTGGGTAGATGTCTTTAAAATATGGAACGGGGGCATTGCCATCTACGGTGCTCTCATAGGTGCAGTCATCTGCGCGCTCATCTATGTCCGTAAGAAAGGATATACTTTTTGGCGGATTGCAGATATTTGTGCACCAGGACTTCTCATCGGACAAGCGATTGGACGGTGGGGGAACTATGTGAATCAAGAAGCATATGGAGGGCCGGTTGAGGAATCATTTTTGCGCAATAGCTTGCACCTCCCTGATTTTATTGTGAATCAAATGAACGTCCAAGGCACATTCCATCACCCAACCTTTCTGTATGAGTCTCTGTGGAGCTTCATAGGAGTGTTGCTATTATTCGGCTTGCGACGTCTGCGCAGTGTTCGCAGTGGTGAAGTATTCATCAGCTACCTTATCTGGTATTCCATCGGCCGATTCTTTATCGAAGGCCTTCGCACGGATAGCTTGGCTTACCAAGGTTCAGACTGGGTAGTGTCGCTTATTGATGGATTGTGGTCGCCAATGACGGTCGTATTCGAGCCAGGCTTCCTTGATCCTGCGTATGGAAATGTACGTATCTCGCAGCTGCTTGCGATCTTCTTGATTGTAGCCGGTGTAATTACGATTATTATTCGTCGTATGACTGGTGCCGCGCGAGTTCCTTATCATGCGCCGATTGTGTCAACCCTTGGTACGGAGGCTGCTGCTGGTAGCACGGAAAAAGCGGTGACTACACAGGTGGATAAGGCCGAAGAGAATGTACATGAGACAGGGGCATCTGCGGAAGAGCATTCAGACAATGCACAATCGGAAACTGTGAAAACCGAAACTGCACAAACCGAATCTGAACAAACCGAAGCTGTGCAGGAATCATCAGACATTGATGATGCGAATGAAGCGAAAGATAATCAACAAAAAGATCATAACGAGAGCAAGAAGGAGTAATTAATGAAAATGATACGAACGGTACTGTTTGACTTAGACGGCACGATTATCGACACGAACGAGCTGATTATCGAGACATTTCTCCACGTTCTGCGGGACAAGACGCCGTCACCGTTCACTCGTGAACATATTATCCCGAGTATGGGATTAACGCTCGAAGAGCAGATTCGAATTTTTACAGGGCAGGATCAGGTGGATGAACTGGTAGCAGCGTATCGTAAATACAATTTAGCACGCCATGATGAGCTTGTTCGTGAGTTTCCTTATGTGAAGGAAGTGATGGCGGACTTGCATGCATCAGGCATTCAGCTTGGTGTCGTGACGACAAAAATGCGGGCGACAACAGAGCGGGCGCTGCGTATGTTCGGACTCATTGATTACTTAAGCACGATTGTTACTGTACAAGATGTCAATCATCCGAAGCCGCATCCTGAACCGGTGCTGCGAGCCGTTGAAGCACTGCACGCAAATCCAGCACAGACGATTATGGTTGGTGATAGTCCGGCTGATATTCTATCTGCGAACGCTGCCGGTGTAATATCATGCGGTGTAGCTTGGTCGCTGAAGGGAGAAGCTGTCCTTCGCCAATACGAGCCACGCCATATTATTCATGACATGCGGGATCTGTACGCATTGGTCGGATTGGAGCGGAAATAGAAGTGAGAGATGTGGAGCGGCATCCTGTCGAAGGGTCGAACAGTCTATGGCAAATCTACCGAACCGTTAGTCCTTGGAAGGGAATGTGGAATTTCATTTGCATTCAGCTTGCACGATACTGCCCCTCCTTGCGTATGAAATTGTGGATTTATCGCAAGCTGCTGCGCATGAAAGTAGGTGAATGCACAGCCTTTGGTCTAATGGCGATGGTGGATGTCTTTTTTCCTGAACGAATCGAGATTGGGGATAATACGATAATCGGCTATAATTCCACGATCTTAGCACATGAGTATTTGACACACGAATATCGGCTTGGAACGGTTCGGATTGGCAGTCATGTGATGATTGGAGCCAATAGTACGATCTTGCCGGGTGTCACGATTGGGGATCACGCTGTTGTCGCGGCGGGAACGGTCGTGCACAAAGACGTATTGCCTGGTCAAATGGTTGGCGGCAATCCCATGCGGGTTATTCGGGATGCAGCTCCCATGATAGAAGCATCCTCACAATAGAAGGATAAGCTGAGAAGTGGTAGGAAAGGGGTTCCCCACCTGCCACTTTTTTTGGTATTTACAAACAATTTGAATACGGAAACAAAAATGACAACACTTGCGAAGTATGTTAGATTAAAATAAATGTAATGTTACTGGAAGAAGAGGGAAGTTCGACATGCGAAAGAAACGCACTGTAGGTGTCATATTGCTCATAGCTCTTCTAAGCAGCACGTTGTTCTTGAATACGGATGGGGTACAGGCGCTATCACATCGTATTGTATGGGACGGGTACAACGGTTCGGAAGAGCAGGCATTGTTAATGGGGAATGAATGGTATGTCCCAGCCGACGCCCTGAAGAAAGCCTTCGGCATTCAAGTGCGTACGACAGACAAGCAATTAGACCTGGCACCAACAAATAATCTGGACTCACAATGGGTGTATACACCAGTCCATTATCGTGATGAAGTAGTGACACTGATGTACCACAATGTTCAGAAGAATCCGGATAACGTCACATTTATTTCACCGAATCAGTTGGAAGAGCAGATTCAGGCTTTACTCCATAATAACTATCATTTCATTTCCATGGATCAGTATATAAACTTTATGCTTCATGGGGGGGCGGTTCCACCGAATGCGGTCTTGATGACCTTCGACGATGGGTACGAATCTTTCTATACAGAAGTGTACCCGATCATGCAGAAGTACCATATACCTGCGACGAACTTCGTCATTGTCTCTACGATTGACAATCGCAAGAGTGCCGGACGACCGAAGCTGACATGGGAACAGATGCGTGAGATGAAGAGAAATGGAATGAGCTTCTTCAGCCATACGTACAATTCGCATGTATATACGGTGGTTAATGAGCAGGGTTCCTTGAGACCGATGTTGTCCAAGCCAGAATATTTGAAGAAGCTGCATCGCAAGGAGACACGCACGGAATTTACAGCGAAGGTTAAAAAGGATCTTAAGCGAGCTGAAGATCGCTTAAAGCAGATGCTTGGCAATACGTATAGTGTGGTTGCTTTCCCGTACGGGGCGTATAACAAGGATGTATTGGAAGTGTGCAAGCAGCTAGGTATTCATGTTACCTTCACGGTAAAGCCAGGTATCAATCAACGGACGACAACAAATGGATTCCGTATAAATGCAGGCAATCAGAAAATTCGAACATCAGAATTATTAGAACGCATGGGGAACAAGGGGAAAAATGTGCAGCTTGGGCGTGCAAAGACTTCCTATACAGTAAGTTGGGATCAAGCACCCATATATTCCGAGCTTACGCCGGTTAAAAAAAAGGACATTTGGTACCTGTCACTGCACCAGCTTCATCAACTGTTCGGTATAAAATACGAAATTGACGACGTTCAACAAATTGTGAGGTTGTTTCCCGGGAAATAACCTCGAACGTTGTCTTACGATAAACTTATTATTTGCCGAGTACCGCTTAGATTCGACACCCTTGATTCCTCGGTATGGGGAGAATAGATGACATGAGCAATAAGTCGAGCATTTCATCTTTATCGATATATAGAGCTATCGCGATGATGGCAGTTCTGTGCATCCATGCAACATCTCAGACGATTAAGGCGACACAGACAACCGATTCATTTGTTGTCTATAATTTTTTAAATGTGTTCAGCAAATTTGCTGTTCCTGCTTTTTTGCTGCTGACAAGCTTCGTCATGTTTTATAATTATTGTGACAAAGGATTAACTTCATGGAGCTCCTTAAAGGAATTCTACACTAAACGATTAAAACTAATTCTTCTTCCTTATGTAATCTGTTCTACTTGCTATTTTTTGTTGAATCATTGGCTTGCCTATCGCAGTCGTGGTCTGGGAGATACTTTACAGGCCTATGTTGTCAGCTTAATTAAAGGAACAGCATACACACACCTATACTATGTCATTATTCTAATTCAGTTTTATTTGATATTTCCGGTGATATTGTACTTCTTTCGCTCAGTAAAATCAGCGATATGGGCTATTCCTATTGGATTTTCCCTACATTGGGGCTTTGTCATTTGGAACAAGCTAGACCTGCATATTGTATACAAGGGGAGCCTGCTTGTGTCCTACTCGATCTATGTCATGGTAGGGGCGTTCATCGGTGTGTATTGGAACCGCATACAAGGCTGGTTCAATGCACTAACTCCTGAAGGCAGCAGACGTGATCGCTGGATTACAGCGGTGGTGTGGCTCGTGTGGATTGCGGCTTCACTCGGCCATGTCCAGCTATGGTATGCAACTTATAAATATGGTATGCGCTTCAATACGTTATGGTATGAGGCAGCTTGGAATGCTCACGCTTTGCTGTCGTGCGTCGTACTCATTCAATTATCTCAATACATTGAACGCAGATTTCCTGAGAGATTCGTGAAGTTAATTACTAGATTCGGAGATGTCTCATTCGGCATTTATCTGATTCATCCCGTGATCTTATATCTCTATCGCAAGATTCCGCTAGGAGGCGGAGACTCGATTAGTTATGCGCTGTATATCGGGGGAGGGTTCTTGTGTGCGTTCCTTCTATCTTGGGCTATTGTAGAATTATGCCATCGCTATATTCCGTTCAGTTGGATGTTCTTTGGGGCGGTTCCGAAAAAAAGAAGCGGGAGTGTGCAGAGGCAGAACCAACCAACACAGACGACAGTGCATCCTCCCAATTAGGTTATCACAATACACGCAAAGGCAAAGGTCTATCCTCATGAAGTTGGATCGTATAACGAACCCCACAAAGTGAATGGAGGGATGCAATAGTGGCACGGAAAGAATGGATTTCGACTCTTTCTATCGTGCGCGCACTTGCCATGCTTGGTGTTATCAGTGTTCATGCAACTTCGGAAACCGCAGCGATGATGAAGACATCAAGCTTATTTTACGGGTATACCTTTTTCAACATCTTTTTCAAGTACGGTACACCAACATTTATTTTACTTAGCAGCTTGGTGCTCTTCTATAACTATGGTGGTGGAGATAAGTTGCAGCCTCAGGCGCTGGGGAAGTTCTATAAGAATCGATTTCGCTATGTATTCATACCTTATCTAATCTGCTCAGTCTTCTATTTTATGCTTGTGCAGGTAACTTGGTATCCAGATCGTTCGTGGAGTGAAGCAGTGCCTGTGTTCGTTACGAAGCTATTAACAGGAACTGCTTATACGCACTTGTATTTTGTGTTTATTAGTATACAGTTCTACTTATTGTTCCCGTTGCTGCTAATGCTATTTCGCTCCCGGCGAGTTGTCGCTTGGGCCATCCCACTCGGCTTGGTCTTGCAATGGGGGTATGTATTATGGAACAAATATGGCGTGCAAATTCCGGCAAAAGGGAGTATTTCGCTGTCATACATAAGCTTTTATTTTGCAGGTGCTTACTTAGGAATTAACTTTCATAAAGTACGCCCTTGGCTTGATTCTTGGGGACGAGTCTGCTCGGTACGCTATAAGATGATAACAGGTTCAATCTGGTTGTTATGGCTTGGATTCGCGCTGCTGCATGTGCAGATATGGTATTGGACACGCTCCACGGGCAAAGAGATGAACTCACTTATTTATGAACTGCTCTGGAACGGACATACGTTGTTATCTGCAATTGTACTCATCCAACTTGCCTTCTATCTGGAACGCCGTCTACCAGAGCTCGGAAGAAGACTACTGTCTCAGCTTGGGGATCTATCCTTCGGCATTTACCTCATTCATCCCGCGTTCCTTGCCCTGTATCGACAGTTTCCGTGGCATAAGGGGAGCGCATCGTTATATCCAATATTCATCTTTATTGGTTATGTGTTCGCCCTCGGGATGTCATGGATCATCGTGTATGGGGCACTTCGATTTATACCGGGCGCTTCATTTGGATTAGGGGCCCCGCCACGCGATTGGATGCAGAATCGAAAGAATCCAGCTGCAGCAGTTGAAATGATTAGGAGCACGAATGCTTCTTAACGTCACCGGAAGAGCAGAAAATATATACATCTTCTACACTCAAGGAACACCCTGTATTCTTGCAGATTGCAAGAATACAGGGTGTTCCTTTTCTTTTATGGAGGAAGCTCGGGCTAAGGATTGTAAGGGAGGCAAGAGATGAAGGGAATTGCGTTGAAAATGGATTGACGATGAGAATATTACGTGATAATATTACCAGTAAAATTCTTTGGTTTGCTAATAAGGTAACATGTTAACATATTAACTCACTAAAGCAACTAATTCCGAGGTGACGCAATGACAAAGCCGAGAATGTTCGAGAAGCCTTCGGGTGTTCGTGATTATTTGCCAGAAGCTGTGCGCCGGTTGCGTGCAGTAGAAAGGAAAGCACTTTGCACGATGGATAGCTGGGGCTATGCGCAAATTATTACACCGACAATGGAATATTACGAGACGGTAGGTACGGCGAGCTCCACCTCTGATCACAAGCTATTCAAGTTGTTGAATCAACGCGGCACAACAATGGTGCTTCGTTCTGACATGACTGCACCAATAGCGCGAGTTGTGGCATCCTTGCTCGGCAAGGAGCCGTACCCTATTCGATTGTCTTACCATGCGAATGTGTTCCGCTCAATGGAGGAGGAGGCGGGACGTGAAGCTGAATTCTACCAGACAGGAGCAGAGATGATTGGGGATGGGTCTCCTGACGCCGATGCTGAGGTAATAGCACTGTCGATTGCTTGCTTAGAAGCAACGGGGATTGAACGGTTTAAGGTCGCACTGGGACATCATGGCTTTTTGGAAGGGCTGCTCGAATATGCACTTCCCCAGCAGGAAGAGGCACAGACACAATTGAAGCTGCGCCTAGTACAACGGGATGTAGTTGGTTATCGAGAGCTCATTCATAACTTGCCTATAGATCAAGAGCATCGAGGCTGCCTGGAGCAAGTGCTGCACTTGCGGGGAGGCCGAGATGTACTGAAGTCAGCTCGCGGTATAGCTGATGTGCCAGCGATGATGGAATCCATCCATCATTTAGAGAAAGTGTGGGATGTGCTGGAAGCCTACGGGGTGGAAGACCATATAGTATTGGATTTAACGATGCTAGGTGACTTTTCCTACTATACAGGTACGATATTCGAAGGTTATGCGGCGGACACTGGATTCCCTGTCTTAAACGGAGGACGGTATGATAATTTGCTGCAGCAGTTCGGTCGCTCGGCGCCCGCAACTGGATTTGCTCTTCAGACGACTCGTATTGTGGATGCTCTGTCTACCAGTGGTGATGCAACAAATGAAGATATAGCAACACTTACCATTCAATATGATGAATTTCACCGTCAGGAGGCATTCCGGGAAGCGGCACGTCTGCGGAAGGAAGGCAAGAAAGTGGTAACGCAATATATCGATTCTGAAGGTGAGAAACGATTGGATGGAAGTGTTGAGCCGGTGGTGCAGCCCGATGCATGTGTTAATCGAGGAAGCAAGGTGCTTGCCTTCACGAATCGCGCTTGACGACGAAGGAGGAACGACTTATGCAAGATTGGCTTAAGGTTGCAATGCCTAAGGGCCGCATTTACAAGCAGGCATCTGCCTTGTTCCGTCAAGCTGGACTCTATGTTCCAGAGGATGAGGATGAGTCGCGCAAGTTGATTATAGATGTGCCGGAAGCGAGCATGCAGTTCATTATGGCGAAGCCTGTTGATGTCCCGACTTATGTGGAGTATGGAGCGGCTGATATCGGCATCGTCGGCAAAGATGTATTAATGGAGGAAGACAAGGACGTATATGAGCTACTGGATCTAGGGATTGCACGCTGCCGGATGTCGGTCATCGGATTGCCATCATGGAAGCCGGTCAGCCACTTGCGGGTCGCAACGAAGTATCCGAATGTAGCCTCACAATATTTTCGTGAGCAAGGTCAGCAAGTAGAGGTGATTAAGCTCAATGGTTCCATCGAGCTGGCTCCCTTGATTGGTCTGGCTGATCGAATTGTGGATATGGTGGAGACAGGAAAGACACTGAAAGAGAATGGCTTGGTAGAGCTAGAGGAGATGTTCGGCATTACAAGCCGACTGATAGCCAATCAGGTAAGTTATCGCATGAAGAGCGAGGCCATTCAGAGCTTGTGCGAACGGCTTCAACGGATTGTGCCCCAGACATTGGAGAAGTCAGCGGCCATTCGTTAGGATGTTCTTAGTCATCAGTCTAGATGAGCAACGAAGTCTATTGCAGCAGGGGATTAGGAGGGAGAGAGTGAGATGCGGATCATACAAGCAGCAGATTGGAGCCTGGATCGGAAAATTGATTTCGGCACCCCCGAGCAATTGAGCAGCGTAAAGCGGATTGTGAGCGATGTGCGGCATGAGGGAGATGCAGGACTAATCAAATATACTAGGGAGTTCGATAAGACCGTCCTTACCCAAGAACAGCTTCGTGTAGAAGAGTCGGATATTGCATTGGCTTACGAGCAGGTTGATCAAGCGTTCTTAGTGGCCATTCGTCAAGCTGCAAGCAACATCAGACGGTTCCATGAGCGACAAAAGCGGACATCATGGATGGAGTTCGAACCAGATGGGACTCTGCTTGGACAGATTGTGCGTCCACTGAAGCGCGTAGGTGTATATGTGCCAGGCGGCAAAGCTGCATACCCGTCATCTGTTCTCATGAACGTGATCCCTGCTCAAGTAGCAGGTGTACCGGAGATCGTAATGGTCACTCCTCCAGCTACTGGTGGGACAAAAGGAATCAATCCATACATACTCGTAGCGGCTGCCGAAGCGGGTGTAAAGGAAATGTATCGGGTTGGCGGTGCACAGGCGATTGCTGCATTAGCTTATGGGACGGATACAATTGCCCCAGTAGATAAAATATGCGGCCCGGGGAACATCTTCGTAGCATTAGCGAAACGCGAAGTGTACGGGGTCGTTGATATCGATAGTATGGCAGGGCCCTCAGAGATTGTCGTGTTAGCGGATAAGCAGGCTAATCCTGTATTTGTGGCAGCTGATTTATTGTCCCAGGCTGAACATGACGCGATGGCATCGGCTGTTCTGGTGACAGACTCCATGGATCTGGCTCAAGCTGTGTCAATCGAGGTTGAACGTCAATTGAAGGAACTGCCTCGCCGTCACATTGCCTCTGCTTCTATAGAACAATACGGGGCAATTATCGTGGTTGAGGATCTGCGCGAGGGCGTCAAAGTCGTGAATCGATTGGCTCCTGAACATTTGGAAATCATGACGGAAGAGCCGATGGAGTGGCTCGGGCTTATAGAGAATGCGGGGGCAATCTTCCTTGGTGCTTACAGCTCTGAGCCGGTTGGAGATTACTTCGCGGGACCGAACCATATTATTCCGACGAATGGAACCGCGCGCTTCTCTTCCCCCGTCGATGTAGATATGTTTATGAAGAAGTCGAGCTTAATTCGTTACAGCAAGGAAGCACTGCTGACGAATGGGGCGGCCATTATCGAACTGGCTCGCCACGAAGGGCTAGAGGGGCATGCCAGGGCAATTGAGGTTCGTCTGCGAGAGCAGGAAAACGTGGAGTTTGAAGCTACGCATAGCGTCATAGAACAGTTGCGATAGCAGTAAGAGTAGGATTAAGAGAAACAGCTAGCAACAGAAATCGCAGGAATTACAGCAGTACTATATCAATAACGATAGTAAGGATAGTGGCAATAAAAAGAGATAGTAGAGATAGCGGTGATAGTAGAAATAGTAACAAATGGCTGATTTGGCAGACATAGTGGGGATAAAAAATTATAGAGATATTAGAAATCATAGAGACAGAGTGGAGAACATAAATAGAAACCTGGCGGAGCGGCACGGAAAGTAAAGAGAGACAGTGAAAGACAGGGAACAGTGGAGAAGGAACCGTGAAAAGCTAGGTGCAGTCAACGAGCTGCGAAGCTTATATTGGAAATAGCGGATTCTTAGATCATAGAAAGTAAGAATAAAAACTGCAATCTTCAACAGAAGGGCGGAACTTTTAATGGTACAGGAAGCAATTAGCCGTATACGTCAAGCAGATATTGCCCGCAAGACGAATGAGACGAATATTCAGTTGTCATTCTCGATTGATGGGACGGGAAAAAGTGAGTTGGATACTGGCGTTCCGTTCCTTACGCATATGCTGGATTTATTTACGAAGCACGGCCACTTTGATCTGAAGGTCGATGCTACCGGTGATATCGACATCGATGATCACCATACAGTTGAGGATATCGGCATTTGTCTCGGGCTTGCATTAAGAGAGGCTTTGGGCGACAAGTCGGGGATCAAGAGGTATGCGTCTGTATTTGTTCCGATGGATGAAGCATTGGCTCAAGTGGTTATCGATGTAAGCAACCGACCTCATTTCGAATACAGAGCTTCCTATCCATCCGCCCAAGTGGGCACGTTCACCACGGAACTTGTGCATGAGTTTCTGTGGAAATTAGCGCTGGAGGCGAGAATTACACTTCATGTCATCGTTCATTACGGTCAGAATACGCACCATATGATTGAAGCGGTATTCAAGGCGTTAGGGCGGGCGCTTGATGAAGCGACATCGGTTGATCCGCGGGTACAAGGTGTTCCTTCTACGAAGGAAGTGCTGTAGCTCATGATCGCCGTGGTCGATTATGGGAGGGGGAACCTTCACAGTGTTAGCAAGGCAGTGGAGCGATTAGGATATGAGGTCGTCCTGACCAGTTCCCGTGAGGAATTGCTGACTGCTGACGGCATCATTCTTCCAGGGGTTGGGGCATACGGAGATGCCATGCAGGCGCTTCGGGGAAGCGGGCTCATTCCCACTCTGCAGGAGGTAGTTGAAGGAGGCAAGCCAATGCTCGGCATCTGCCTAGGCATGCAGCTGTTGTTCGAGGGAAGCGATGAACATGGCTACCATGAGGGATTAGGCATGCTGCCAGGGCGTGCGGTGCGTTTCGAGGGCGGATCTTATAAGGTGCCGCATATGGGCTGGAATGAGCTAATGTGGCAGCAAGCAGCACATCCATTGGCGGGAGAGGCGGAGAATGGTTATGTGTATTTCGTACATTCCTACCGAGTAGTTGCGGAAGAGCAATCAGATGTACTTGCGACGTGCAGCTATGGAGGCGTTGAAGTCGCGGCAATAGTAGGGCGCGGCTCTGTATATGGAATGCAGTTTCATCCGGAGAAGAGCGGAGCATTGGGACTGCGCCTGTTAGGGAGATTTTTGGCGCTGACTGGCTCGGGCAGGCAATCCATACAACTGGCCAGATCATAGACAGGAGAATGATGGGAGAGGAAGGCGAGGCAGATGGCAGCGTTCACGATATATCCAGCAATCGATATTCGCGGGGGAAAGTGTGTCCGGCTTGTACAAGGGGATTATGGGCAAGAGACGGTCTACGATGAGCGCCCTGTAGAAGTAGCGCACCGTTGGGAAGCGAATGGCGCTTCTTGGATTCATCTGGTGGACTTGGATGGAGCGAAGGAAGGGCGCCCGATCAATGCGGAGCTCATTGGTGAAATTGCACGGTCTGTAGCGGTTCCGGTACAGGTTGGCGGCGGCCTGCGCACGCTTGAGGACATTGAGCAGTTGCTGGAAGCGGGCGTGGCGCGTGTCATATTGGGCACAGCGGCAATAGAGGATCGTGACTTCGTTGAAACCGTACTTGGCAAGTATGGCGACCGCATTGCGATTGGCATCGACGCCCGCAATGGATTGTTGCCACACGTGGTTGGCTGGAGACCTCGGAAGTGAAGGCGGGCGTGCTTGCGGCTGAGCTTGCTGCGGCAGGGGCGAAGACGTTCATCTTCACGGATATCTCTCGAGACGGCATGATGAAGGGGCCGAATATCGAGGCAATTGTACAACTGGCGAAGGTCTCGGGGCAGACCGTAATTGCTTCTGGGGGCGTCAGCAGTATGGATGATATTCATGCTCTATCCAAGTATGCGGTTGATGGTGTAGGTGGAGCAATTATTGGCAAGGCACTCTATACAGGCAGCATTGATTTGGCAGATGCAGTACGGCTGGAGGCAGCCGTACGAAGCTAGCCATACGGAACGGGGGCGATTGCGGTGTTGGCGAAGCGTGTAATTCCTTGTCTAGATGTGAAGGATGGCCGTGTTGTAAAAGGCGTCAATTTTGTTCAGCTTCGTGACGCTGGAGATCCGGTGGAACTTGCTGCGTTGTATGATCAGGAGGGCGCAGATGAACTGGTGTTCCTTGACATCTCCGCGTCTATCGAGGGTAGGGCAACGATGGTGGAGGTAGTACGGGAGACCGCAGGAGAAATCTCGATTCCTTTTACAGTGGGTGGCGGGATCTCTTCTGTCGATGATATGATGCGCATGCTGCGTGCAGGTGCGGACAAGATCGGCATAAATACAGCGGCTGTGAAGCAGCCAAGTCTCATAACGGATGGTGCGCGGCGATTCGGGTCGCAATGCATCGTAGTAGCCATCGACGCCAAGTACAATGAGACCTGGGGAGAATGGGAAGTGTATATTCACGGTGGGCGTACACCTACTGGATTGCGTGCAGTGGCTTGGGCACAAGAGGTGGAGCGGCTTGGGGCAGGGGAATTGCTGCTGACAAGCATGGATGCGGACGGAACAAAGGATGGCTTCGATAATAAGCTGACACGTGCAGTATCCGATGCTGTCGGCATCCCCGTTATTGCTTCAGGCGGTGCAGGGCGAGCAGGTGACTTTGTGGAGGCATTTACGGAAGGACATGCCGATGCTGCGCTTGCAGCGTCAATATTCCACTATAAAGAAGTATCGATTGCAGAAGTGAAGGAGGCGCTTCACGCAGAGGGGGTACGTGTACGATGACGCAACAAGTAATAGTAGATGGAGAACGCTTGGCTGCATCCATCCGTTGGAATGAATACGGCCTCGTGCCGACTGTTGTGCAGGATTCCATCACGAAGGAAGTCCTGATGGTGGCGTATATGAATCAGGAATCCTTGCTCTTGTCGTGCGAGACAGGAGAGACAGTATTCTGGAGCAGGTCTCGTCAAGAACTGTGGCACAAGGGCGCAACGTCAGGCAATACGCAGCGAATCGTATCCATAGCCGTGGATTGTGATCAGGACACACTGCTCGTGCAGGTCAGTCCAAGCGGACCGGCTTGCCATACCGGAAGCCGTACTTGCTTCGAACGTGGCCATATGGGATATGTGAGGGAAGAAGAGAGTCATGCGCCAGTTGTAAATTCGGTGCTGGCAGAGCTGGAGAACCTTATAGCACAGCGGCAGATTGAGCGTCCTGAGGGATCATATACAACCTACTTGTTCGAGAAGGGTCTCGATAAGATATTGAAGAAGATAGGCGAGGAGTCTACCGAGGTTGTGATCGCAGCGAAGAGTGACAACAAGGAGGAACTAGTTGGGGAGATTGGAGATCTGCTGTTCCATATGCTTGTTCTGCTACGCGAACGCAACATTGCGCTGGGAGACGTGTTATCCGTACTGGAGGCGCGCCACCGTGGGTCTAGACGGGATACGTATAATCAGAATGGGAAAGTAAAGTCGTGAATACAAGCTGCATAGGATGGCGGGCGATGTCATGTGTTCCTTATGAGAGGTGCGCAATGAAATTGCCCGCCTATTGTTCGTTGTTTGCGTGGTTGTGAACTTGAATATAAACATATCTAAATAGGGGTCAACAGATTGCCTGTGATCAAGATTTGAGTTATAATAAGATAAGAATTATTATTATATAAAAATAATACATCGAAGTTGATAATGTATTACCGATGTGCTTCTTCTGAATCTCCGGCCCTTGCGGTTATGGGAAATATAGAGGCTTGTGCCTGAATCTACAGAGAAACGCGAGGTTTGAATCTGTCCCTTGGAAAGACTTCGCGAAAGGGATGCAGGAATTGAGCGTCAATATGATATACTGTTGGGTATGTGTACAGTATATGAGTGTCAGGAGGGGCCTTGGCGATGGCAGAACAGAACAAGGTAGTTATGTTCCCGATGGATGCTGCTTCGTTCTCTGAACGTGCAGTACAATCGTTGGAACGACTGCACTACGACAAGGCGTTGACATATTTTCGCAAGGCGGTGGAGTGCGAACCGGACAACCCTATCCTGCAGTGCAATCTAGCAGGAACGCTTGCAGAAGCGGGGCGGTTCGAAGAGTCTAACGATACATTGCACCACATCTTACATGAACTCGATCCGAATATGAATGAATGCTACTATTATATGGCGAATAACTTTGCTTATATGGAGCAGTTCGAGGAGTCGGAGGCGATGCTTGAGACGTATTTATCCCGTGATCTCACAGGAATGTATACGGAAGAAGCGGAGGAAATGCTCGAAATGATTCGTTTCGAGGGGAAGCAGTCTTCTTCATCACAGCATCGCGGTGAGCAGAATGTGGGAGCTCAATCGTCGGCTGCGAAGCTGCCGTCAGCGCTGAGCGACGAAGAGATGGGAATCTCTGAGCAGGCAGAGGATGAGCATGCAGAAGCACGCATGCTGCTCGAAGCAGGCCGGTTCGTAGAGGCAGAGAAATTGTTGAAGCGGGTTGTGGATTCGGATCCAGATTATTTGGCCGCATGGAACAACCTGGCGTTAGCTTATTATTATATGGGGCAGTTCGATGAAGCGCGGGAGGCACTTGATGCCGTGCTTGAGAGAGATCAAGGGAACTTGCATGCATTGTGCAACTTGGCGATATTCGAGCGCCATGCCGGCAATGAAGCTGTCGTCCAGCAGCTTATTGCGATGATTGGCAAGATTCAGCCCTTCTATCGGGAGCATCTGTTCAAGATTGCGACTACGATGGGTATGTTGGATGAGCATGAGCTTGCTTATCAGCATTTGCGCCGCTTAGTAACAGGCCATATGCTGCGGGAAGCGAGTATTTACCATTATGCGGCTGTAGCGGCTTGCCGCTTGGGTCGATATGAGGAATCATCTCGCTGGTGGGCAGTATGCCGCAGACTGGATCCCAATTCCGGCATTGCAACGTACTATATGGAACGATTGCAGCAGCGTGGTGAGGGAGATATCGATCCTATGCCAACCTATCATTATCGTCTACCTTATGAGGAGGCTAGCCGTAGGGCTGCTTCGAAGGCTGCTTCAACTGATGGTAGTCGTTCGAGTCGTTCAGGGGACGGCAAGGATTGGGAGCAGCAGCTCAAGAAAGATCCGCTTGTACGAGCTTCATTGTTCTGGGCACTGCGATTCGGTGAGCCGGATGTAAAGCTTCAGGCACTCCAAGCGATGAGCTTACTCGGTGACGATGAGGCAAATGATGCGCTTCGCTCTATGCTGCTGGATCCAGATCAGGATGCATATATGAAGCAGGTTGCCGTATATGTGCTGCGTATGCACGGGGTAGAAGATCCAATTGAGGTAGAATGGAAGGGCGAGTACATTCAAGTTCACCGTAATCATATTGCAAATCGTCTGCCGGTCTGGGAGTCGCAATGGCAGCAGGTACTGGATATATTGCGTGATTCTATGAAAGAGCGATACGATCTGTTTCAGATGCATGATGCAGAGACGCTTTGGATTGAATTTATTACGCACTTATATCCCGACGAGGTGCCACGAATTGGCAAGGCGGGAAGCTGGGCTGCAGCGATCGAATTCATTATCGCGAAGATGATACGCCGTGAGATGTCCTATCAGCTTGCAGCAGAGCAATATGGTGTTTCGGCAACTACCGTTGCCAAGCATGTGAAACGAATGGAAGACACTTGTCAGGTAGAAGCTAAAATCAAGCAATCCTTTACATGAAGATAAAATAAATACTTGATTATAAGGGAGGCCAACCCCATGGAGAACAAAGTATATAAATCAGTTGTTATCGGCACAGGACCTGCTGGTTATACAGCAGCGATTTACTTGGCTCGCGCCAGCTTGAACCCGCTTGTGATCGAGGGACCTCAACCAGGTGGACAGTTGACGACGACTACAGAAGTTGAGAACTTCCCTGGGTTCCCAGAAGGCATCCAAGGTCCTGAATTGATGGACAATATGCGTAAGCAAGCTGAGCGCTTCGGCACGGAGTTCAAGACAGGCTGGGTAAACAGTGTTGATGTATCTAGCCGTCCATTTAAGCTTCAAGTTGAAGGTGTAGGTGAGATTGTCACAGAAACGTTGATTGTAGCAACAGGCGCTTCTGCGAAGTATATGGATATTCCAGGTGAGCAAGAGAACTTGGGTAAAGGGGTCAGCGCTTGCGCGACATGCGACGGATTCTTCTTCCGTGGGAAGAAAATCATCGTTGTTGGCGGTGGCGACTCTGCGATGGAGGAAGCTAACTTCCTGACTCGCTTCGCATCCGAGTTGACACTTGTTCATCGTCGTGATGAGCTTCGCGCATCGAAGATTATGCAGGATCGCGCGAAAAATAATGAGAAGATCAAATGGGGCTTGAATCGTACTCCAATTGAGGTCGTATCTACAGGCATGGGTGTTACAGGTCTCAAAGTGAAAAACAATGAGACAGGCGAAGAAGAAATTCTGGAAACAGACGGCCTGTTCGTTGCTATCGGGCACAAGCCAAACACAGATTTCTTGAAAGGCCACATTGAACTGGACGATCATGGCTATGTAATTGTGAAGCCAGGTTCTACGGAAACGAGTGTACCAGGCGTATTTGCTGCAGGTGACGTGCATGATACGAAGTATCGCCAGGCGATTACAGCAGCAGGTTCTGGCTGCCAAGCAGCTTTGGACTGCGAGAAGTTCTTGGAAGGACATATTACGCAGGACTGGAGCCAGTCTTTGAATCAATAAGGTACAAAAGTACTCACTATTCGGAAGTTGGGAGCCAGTAGGCTCCCTCTTTGTTTTCGTATGATTAGTGCAGGAGGTCGAACGGGAAAAGTGGGGACAGGAAGCGTGTCGAACGGACTGGAATGTATGGCAAAATTAGGCCGCAGGATGGGTTCGTACGCGCTTCTGGCGCGGCTTAACAACGCTTGGCTAGGGGCTCCGTTCTCTTGACCTGACTAGTGGGTTCGCGTATAGTGGGTACTGAAAGTACCATAATTCGATTACGTATATAAAAGGTGGATGACGCATGTCTGAGCAGATCTACGTGGGTGTCGATTTGGGCGGTACGGCCATTAAAGTTGGAATCTGTGATGCGGAAGGCAAGCTTCTGCATACATTTGAGGGGCCAACTGAAGTAGCTAAGGGTCCGGATACTGTCATGGATAATATCGAAAAATATGTTCGTCTCATTGTGGAACAATCTCCTTACGATTGGAGCCAAGTGGCTGGCGTCGGCGCAGGAGTCGCAGGATTTACGAATGTAAAGGAAGGCGTTATCATCTTGGCGCCCAACGTAGGATTCAAGGATGTGCCGATCCGTTCTATATTAGAAGAACGTCTAGGCAAGCCAGTTAAGATTGACAATGATGCAAATGTTGCCGCACTTGGCGAGGTGTGGAGCGGCGCAGGCAAGGGCATTGACCATTGTGTTTGCTACACGCTCGGAACGGGTGTCGGCGGAGGCATTATTATTAACGGTAGAATTGTACAAGGATTCTCAGGTCTAGCAGGAGAGCTTGGCCATATGGCGGTAATCCCTGATCTGGAAGCGATCCAATGTGGCTGCGGCAAGATTGGGTGCTTGGAGACAGTATCTTCGGCTACAGGTATTATTCGAATGGCCAATGATGCAGTTGAACGCGGAGATCGCACTTCCTTATCCTTGGTAGAGAGCATTACAGCAAAGGATGTATTCGATGCGGCGAAGGCGGGAGATGAGGTCGCAGTGCGCATCGTATCCCGCGCAGCTTATTACTTAGGCAAGGCGATGGCTGCTGTAGCAGTGACGCTGAATCCAGAGCGGTTCATTATTGGCGGAGGCGTATCGAAGGCAGGCGAGTTCCTGTTCGAGCAAATTCGTGAAACATTCATGAAGTTAACACCTGACCCGGTTACGCGCGGCGTATCCATCGTTCCAGCAGAGCTAGGCAATGATGCGGGTATGATTGGTGCGGCAGGCTTGTTCTTGCGTTCGTAGCCGAATCTTGTAAGAAGGAGAGGACGAACGATGATGGAATCGACAGAGATGACAGCTCTTGCGAAGCTGGTTATCATTACGGGGATGTCTGGTGCAGGGAAGACAATAGCTGTACAGAGCTTGGAGGATCTCGGTTTTTTCTGCGTGGACAATTTGCCGCCAGTACTTATACCGAAGTTTGCTGAACTCATCGAGCAGTCCAAGGGTAAGATTGGCAAGGTAGCGCTTGTCATTGACTTGCGCGGCAGAGAATTTTTCACGGCCTTATCAGAATCCATTAATTATATTCGGGATCACTTTACCATTAATTGTGAAATATTGTTCTTGGATGCAACGGATGCTGTTCTCGTGCAGCGTTATAAAGAGAGCCGTCGTCGTCATCCTCTCAATCCAGGCGGCATGCCGCTTGAAGGAATTAAGCAGGAACGCACACTGCTGGAAGATTTGAAGGGTTGGGCGACACAGGTTATTGATACGAGCAATTTGAAGCCTGTACAATTGAAGGAACGAATTGCGGCACGATTCACGCACGCGGATCAGAATATGATGTCGGTGAATGTGACTTCGTTCGGTTTCAAATATGGGGTGCCGATTGATGCGGATCTCATTTTTGACGTACGTTTTTTGCCGAATCCGCATTATGTGGAGCAATTGCGCCCGAGAACTGGACAGGATATTGAAGTTTATGATTATGTCATGAAATGGCCAGAAACACAGGCGTTCCTTGCTAAGCTGCTTGATTTGCTGAATTTCCTTATGCCGCAGTATCGCAAGGAAGGGAAAGGTCAGGTTATCATCGGCATCGGATGCACAGGCGGCAAGCACCGATCAGTGGCCATTGCAGAATATTTAGGTCGTACAATCGGAGCGAGTGATACGGAGGTTGTCCGTGTCAGTCACCGTGATGCTGAGAGAGATCGGCATTAGTGGAGGGTCGTTATGGCATGTGAAAAAGAAGAGCGCGTAAACCCACGTATCGTAGTTATGGGCGGCGGCACAGGACTGTCGGTCATGCTTCGAGGGTTGAAGGAGAAGCCGCTCGATATTACCGCAATCGTTACTGTGGCGGACGATGGAGGCAGCTCTGGTATATTGCGCAGCGAGCTGCAGATGCCCCCGCCAGGAGATATACGCAATGTATTGACAGCGTTGGCTGATGTGGAGCCATCGCTGTCGGAAATGTTGAAGTATCGCTTCAAGAGTGGATCTGGACTTGCAGGACATAGTCTTGGTAATTTGCTATTGGCGGCGATGACGGACATTACCGGCGACTTCGTTGCAGGCATTCGGGAGCTGAGCCGCGTACTTGCGGTTCGGGGCCGGGTACTGCCTGCAGCCAATCAAGCAGTTGTCCTGAAGGCTGAGATGGAAGACGGGTCTATTGTGTCGGGCGAATCATCAATCCCGCAAGCCGGCCAGCGCATTAAGCGTGTGTTCTTAGAACCGGAACAGGTGGAAGCGTTGCCTGAGGCAGTTGAGGCGCTCCGTCAGGCGGATGCCATCCTGATTGGACCAGGAAGCCTGTATACGAGCATTATTCCTACCTTGCTCGTACCGAAGCTGGCACAGGCCGTACTGGAATCAAATGCGGTGAAGATTTTTGTATGTAATGTGATGACTCAGCCGGGGGAAACGGATAACTATTCCGTGAGTGATCATTTGGAAGCTGTTCAGCTTCATGTCGGCACTCAATTGTTCGATTATGTTATCGTGAATAATGGGGAGATTCCGCCGCAAGTTCAGGATAAATATGCCGAACAGGGGGCAAAGGCTGTCCATTTGGATATGGAAGAAGTGACGAAGCGTGGATATCAGGTAATCGCGGATTCCTTAGTGCTGTTCCGCACCTATCTGCGTCACGACGCGGATAAGCTTAGTCATCATATTTATCAGCTTGTGGAAAATTGGATGTTACGAAAGAGGTGAGCCGCTATGTCTTTTGCAGCACAGACAAAAAAAGAATTAACCATGATCGAATCCGAGTCGTGCTGTGAGAAGGCGGAACTGTCTGCGCTAATGCGCATGAACGGTTCTGTGCAGCTCTCGTCCAACCGCAAGGTAATATTGGACATTTCTACAGAGAATGCAGCGATCGCACGCCGCATTTATACGCTTGTTAAAACGTATTTTCAAGTGCATACGGAGCTGCTTGTACGCAAGAAGATGCGCTTGAAGAAAAATAATGTGTACATTGTACGTATTCCGACGCGTGTGCAGGAGATTTTGCGTGACCTGCACATTGTATCGGAAGGGTTCTTGTTCACGGACGGCATTGACACGCAGATTGTTGAAAATAACTGCTGCAAACGCGCATATTTGCGAGGAGCGTTCATGGCAGGAGGATCGGTGAATAATCCAGAGGGATCTTCCTATCACTTGGAGATATCCTCGATGTACGAGGAACATTGCCGCGCATTAGTTGATCTGGCGAATGAGTTCCAGTTGAATGCACGATTCATTGAGCGCAAGAAGGGCTTCGTCCTGTATATCAAAGAGGGCGAGAAAATTATTGAATTCCTCAATATCATCGGTGCTCACCAGGCGCTGTTCAAGTTCGAGGATGTCCGTATTATGCGGGATATGCGCAACTCCGTGAACCGAATCGTCAATTGTGAAACGGCTAACTTGAATAAGACGATTGGTGCTGCTGTGCGCCAAATCGAAAATATTCGTTATCTGGATAGGCATCTTGGATTAGATAAGCTCCCAGATAAGCTGAGAGAAGTTGCCGAGGTCAGATTGGCACACCCGGATATTAATCTGAAGGAAGTGGGAGAGCTTCTGGGCGGTAAGGTTAGTAAATCCGGTGTCAATCATCGACTGCGCAAGATAGACGAGCTGGCTGAGCGAATGCGCAACGGATAGCGAGATAAACTTTATTCCTCGCTTAAAATCGTTTATAATGCTAATATGTGATGAAATAGAGCAAATTAGCGTAAATTTGTGTAATGTAAACTACATGGAATATAGGGGGTATGATTCGCATGGCTCAACAACCAATTGTCGTACGTTTGAAGACTGGACTGCACGCAAGACCTGCGGCCTTGTTCGTTCAAGAAGCGAATAAATATTCTTCGGATATCTTCGTTGAAAAAGAAGATAAGAAAGTCAATGCTAAGAGCATCATGGGTATTATGAGTCTCGCAATCAGCACCGGCACGTCAATTACCATTACTGCGGATGGTGCGGACGCCGATCAGGCTGTAAGCGCTTTAGTCGGGCTTGTAAGCAAAGAAGAATTGGACAGCTAATCTGTAGCTGACATCGTGTTCAATCATAGTGGAAGCAGCGAGCTGCCGCTGTGATCAAGAGAAGAGCCATAATGGCTCTTTTTTTATTATGGTAAGCTTGTTGAATGGTGCATCAGATGAACGGTATGAAATGTGATACAGCCTGATCTCTTGAAGGAGATCAGGCTGTATTTGTGTGGGGCTGTCACGTTGTCGAAACCTATTCTCTATAGACGTCAACAGATCCTTTTACATTCCCATTAATGCGCAGACGATATGTATTGCCTGGCTTGAGCTCATAGAAGTATACAGGTGCATTTTGATAACCTACACTAAGTTCGCGTGATTCTTCGATCAAATAACCTGCCCAAGGGTAGTACATCTCTAATTCGACCTTGAATTTTTCATTACTGCCGGTATTTTTCTCAGAGCTGACGTTCAACTGGAGTGTAGTGCGGAGAGTATCGCTAGGAACTACGATGTCTTTCTTAATTTGTTGTTGGGTTGTCGTGGAGAAATCAGCTGACCATTCGTATACAGCGATATATGCCTTAGCAATGTCTTGTTTTTGGTATACCTTCGAATACCCCGATTCCGGTCCGTACTTCTGTTCGATCATCAATTCATCAGCAGATTTGGCTGATAATGATGCAGGAGCAAGCATGCTCAATGCAAGAGCAACAAGTAAAGCAAATTTCCCTTTGTTACGGATCACATGTATTCCTCCTCGGACATCTTTTAATGGAAACTTACAGCTCTACCATATCATGGTTTCTTGTCGACCGACAGGTCGAAATAAGCATAAAATGACAATAATTGTATAAAACTGTAGATTGATGATTATAAAATGAACCTGCAGCGTTACATTTGTACCGATTCAATAGCCGCAGAAAATACATTTAAAGTTATGGCCGGACTTGCAACAATATTTACCTTGTTAACGTTTAGAAGACAAGAAGCAAGTCAATTTTACATTCTATAACGTGATGGAGGAATGGATTATGACGCAATTGACAGGAAGAATGACATGGCGCCGAATGACGATGGCGGTTATGCTTACAGGAGCGCTGCTTGTGGGGGCAGGAGTTGCAGCACCAGTGCCTGTGCATGCAGCTGCGGCAGAATTCAGTGTGAAGGATACAGTGAACGTGTCGGGCATGGGGGAATTGGAAGTAACGCCTGATGTGGCTTATGCGGAACTTGCAATAGATACACGTGGGAAAACAGCGGCTGAAGCACAAAAGCAAAATGCAGTGTTATTCGAAAAAGTGAAACAGGTGCTTACTTCGAAATATGGTGTTCAGGAAAAGGATCTGAAGACGGTCAATTTCTCGGTTAATCCTGAATATAAATACGTGGAAAATAAAGAGCCTCAAATCATAGGCTATCAAGCTCAGCATGCTGTGCGTGTGACGTATCGCGATTTGAATCGACTAGGGAGCTTAGTAGATGCAGCTACTGATGCAGGTGTGAACCGAGTAGTCCGTATTCAATTCGATACGGAGAAGCGCGCTGACTATGAGGCACAGGTGCTGGAGAAGGCAGTGCAGCATGCAGCGAAGAAGGCATCCACACTCGCGAAAGCAGCAGGCCGTGAAGCAGGTGCAGCACTTACGATTACAGAGTCTGGGGCGGATTGGTCCCCGATACGCGTGATGTACGACGCAGCAAGCCCGTCGGATATGAAAAAGGATGTTGCTTCAACTTCTTTGCAGGGCGGCCTTATTAAGTTGAATGCACAGGTGCAAATTCAATATCAATTGAAATAAAGCACGCAGCAACAACTGAAATGAAGCGTGCAGTAACAGCGTCGGCATGGATGAAAGCCTTCTGTTAAATCAATGAAATATTCCCAATTAGGCGGGTAGGAGCACATCAGAAATGGCGCTGTATCAAGGGGCACTCGTGTCAGAAATGACATAGTGCCTTTTTGTATGGAAGCCATCTTGGATTAGGGGTTGTATTTTAGGGAACAAAGCCCTAGAATGTAACAGGGGAAATGAATATTATCGTATTCTCCGATAGTTCGAATGTAAATAAGTGCCTCATGGCCTGATCGCTATTGGAAATAGGTCGAACCGTTGAAGAGAAATGTATGTTTTTGTCGAAATTACGTTAAAATAAGTTGTATCGTCAGACAAAACGATGTATATTGGATATGCAAAAACGCCAACGTGAACGGGACGTAGAAGCCATACCAATGGATATGGCTTTTTTTGCTTAATGAATAAGAACGTATCCTATACACTGCGCGCATTCTTGTTCATCCCATTTGGGGTGGTGCTGCAGAGCGTGTTAGCTTGCCATTGCGATGGCATGCTGCATGCAGGAACAGCTGCTCCAATTGGCAGACTGACGATGTAAGGGGTTGATGCTAATGATTGAACTGGTAAATGTGGAGAAGCATTTTGCCGGGCAACCCGTTGTGCATCCTCTGTCGCTTACGATTGGCGAAGGGGAATTTTTGACGCTGCTCGGTCCGAGTGGTTGTGGGAAGACAACCATTTTACGCATGATTGCTGGCTTTGAACAGCCTTCATCTGGCCATATCCGCCTAGATGGAGAAGATGTTACGAACTTACCTCCGAACAAGCGGAATTTGAATCTTGTATTTCAACATTACGCGTTGTTCCCTCATATGACGGTCGAGCAAAATATTCAATTCGGCCTAAAGATGAAGAAAATTCCGCAAGCTGAACAGCGCAAGCGTATTGATGAAGCCATTCGCTTGACGCAGCTAACAGCACTTGCGAAGCGTTATCCACATCAATTGTCTGGTGGACAGCAGCAGCGTGTTGCGATTGCACGGGCAATTGCTAACAAGCCGAAGGTGCTGCTATTGGACGAGCCGCTTGGTGCACTTGATTTGCAGCTGCGCAAAAATCTGCAGGCTGAACTGAAGCAATTGCAGCGGAGCTTGGGCATTACATTCGTATATGTAACCCATGATCAAGAAGAAGCGATGATGATGTCGGATCGAATCGTGATTATGAATAACGGACGTGTCGAACAGATCGACTCTCCTAAAAATATTTACGAACGCCCGGAGACGTTGTTTGCAGCTACGTTTGTAGGGGAGAACAACGTATTCCATGAAGAGAACCTCTTCACCGTACGTCCAGAGAAAATTCATGTGACAGCGGATGTGGAAGGTGCGCCTCGTACTGGAATTATTCAGGATATCGTTTATTTGGGGAACATCCACAAGCTGATCGTGCACTTGGATAACGACCAAACGAACGTATCGGTTGTGCTTGACTTCAAGGACGAGCGGACGTGGGAGATTGGCCAGCATATTGGAGTAAGCTGGAGTAAGCAAGATGAGGTGATGATCGGCTCATGAAACGCTCATTTGGCATCATTGCGCCGGTCGTATTGTGGCTGACGATATTCCTTGTCGTGCCGATGATCGCGGTCATCGCTGTATCCTTCATGCAGCGAGACGAGCTCGGAAATATCGTCTTTTCGTTTACGCTGAACAATTATGAACGATTTTTCGATCCCTTATACTTGGGTATTTATTGGGATACGCTGTGGCTATCCGTGCTAACAACGGCAATTTGCTTGTTGTTCAGCTATCCGCTTGCGTATTATATCTCGACGACGAGCCCGGCGAAGCAGAAGCTGCTGCTCATTCTCATTACGGTTCCGTTCTGGATTAACTTCCTGATTCGGACATACGCATGGGTACTCTTGCTGCGTACGCAAGGGGTCGTTAATCAGACGCTCCTTGATCTGGGATTGATCGCGGAGCCTCTGCAAATGCTCTATACCAAGGGAGCAGTACTGCTTGGAATGGTCTATACGTTCATTCCGTATATGGTGCTTCCGATTGATGTTTCTTTGGAGCAAATGGACAAGCGATTGCTTGAGGCATCCAGTGATTTGGGTGCTACGAAGTGGAAGTCGTTCTGGCATATTACGCTGCCGCAGACGAAGTCTGGCATGATGACAGGCAGTGTGCTTGTCTTCGTGACAACAGCGGGGATGTTCGTTGTTACAGACATTCTGGGCGGCGCTAAGGCGCAAATGCTCAGCAATATTATACAGAATCAGTTCCTAGGTGCGCGTGACTGGCCATTCGGTTCCGCGCTGTCAGTCGTGTTCGTGATCAGTTCCCTAATTATTATTGGGCTGTTCAACCGAGCACTCCGCTCCAAATATGATGCATCGAAGGAGGCGGGGGCATGAAGGCAGCAACCAAAAAGAAGCAGAGTCCGCTTCTTGCGCTCCATTCGATACTGTTAATTCTATTTATTTATATACCTGTATTTTTGATTATCGCGTACTCGTTCAACAATTCGCGGATTAATTCGAATTGGAGCGGCTTCACGTTCAAATGGTACAGTTCACTATTCGACAACCGGCAAGTAATGGAAGCACTCAGCAACAGCTTGTCAATCGCGTTGATATCTACAGTCATCTCGACTGTGCTTGGCACGATAGCTGCAATTGCACTTCGCCGAATGACTGCCAAGGGCAAGCAAGGCGTAATCGGATTGTTGTACTTGCCGATTATTGTGCCGGATATCATTATGGGCTTGTCCCTACTGGTGCTGTTCAGCCAGTTTAAGATTGATCTGGGCAAAATGACGGTTATTATTGCACATATCACGTTCAGTATTTCATACGTGTACGTAATCGTTGCTTCCAGACTTGCCAACATGGGCAAGCAGCTTGAAGAAGCAGCATCTGACCTTGGTGCTACACCATGGCAGACATTCCGCTATGTTACGCTGCCTTCGATATGGCCAGGCGTGCTTGCCGGAGCGATCATGGCTTTCACACTGTCGATTGATGACTTTATGATCAGCTTCTTTGTTGCCGGACCGAACTCGACAACTTTGCCGATTTACATTTATGGTTTGGTAAAACGGGGGATCTCTCCAGAGATCAACGCCTTGTGTACGCTAATGATTATCTTGAGCGTTGTGCTGATCGTACTGGCGCAATGGTTGTTGAACCGCGGTAACGGAGAGAAGAAAAGCTCTATGTTGCCGTTCTAATTCACTGTTCACCCGATGTGAGCAAGTGAATTTGAATCATAATAATTAATACATTCTAAGGATCTGTTGCAGGATCAGAGAGGGGTAACAAGAATTGAACAAAAAGAAATGGTTCGCGGTCGTATTGGCCGGGATGTTGGCACTAACTGCACTGGCAGGCTGCTCTTCTAAGCCGGAGCAAACATTGAATTTGTACAGCTGGGCAGATAACTTCGATATGGATATGATCAAGAAATTCGAATCGGAGAATAACGTAAAAGTTAACTATGCGATTTTTGCCAACAACGAGGAACTGCTGGCGAAGTTGAAAGCCGGCGGCGCGAATTATGATTTAATTCAACCGTCCGACTATATGGTGGCTAGCATGATTAAGCAAGATTTGCTGGAGCCACTTGATTTAAATCATATTCCGAATTTCCAATACGTCACGGATCGTTTCAAAAACCCTGAATTTGATCCTGGCAACAAGTACTCTATCGTATATACATGGGGTGTTACAGGCATTGCCTACAACACAAAATATGTGAAGCAAGCTCCAACCGATTGGGCGGATTTGTGGAAGGATGAGTACAAGGGTAAAGTACTTCTTCTGGATGACAACCGTGAGATCGTAGGTATGGCGCTGAAGAAGGCAGGCAAATCGAACAGTTCCCAAAATGAAGCGGAAATCAACGCGGCTGTTGATGACCTGCGCAAGCTTGTTCCGAACGTGCTTGCCTTCGATACGGACAACATCAAGCAGAAGATGATTGCGGAAGAAGGCTGGATTGGTACGGTATGGTCTGGCGATGCATCTGTCATTCATGGTGAGAACCCAGATGTTGCATTCATGATTCCGAAGACAGGAAGCACGATCTTCTCGGACAACTATGCGATTCCAAAGGGTACGAAGAATAAGGAATTAGCGGAGAAGTTCATCAACTTCATGCTTGATCCAGAGAACAGTGCGAAGAACTATGAGGCTATCGGTTACAGCAATCCTGTGACGAAGGCGAAAGAGCACCATAGCAAAGAGTATCTGGACAATAAAATGATCAACTTAACTGACGAAGAACTGGAACGTACAGAATGGCTCGGTGATGTTGGTAAAAATCTGCAATTGTATGATCGCTTGTGGACGGAACTGAAGAGCGGAAGATAATCGCATATCATTGAATCAACAATAAATGCCCTTAATCCACACTTAATGTGGATTAAGGGCATTTTTATGTTGATTATAGATTCAGGAGCAGCTTGGACAATGGTTCGGGTTGAGTCTTCATGAGCCAATGCCCTCCTTGCTCGAGGCTCATATAACGCCAGCCAGCATCCTGGGCGCGCAAGGCCATCGCACGGAAAAAGGCAGCCATCGGCCAACTATCAGGATGATCCAGCGGTTCTATGTAGATGCGAGGAAGGGCAGCGGCACGCTCATTGGTAATAGATAGCTCCTGCATATACGAACGTGTCGGCATTGGCGATTTACGCGGATCTGTTAAGTTAGGTGGTGCAATAAACGCCGGTGTGTCGCCATCTGCAGTACTTGGATAGGGATTATCCAAGTATGGAGCTGAGAGAGTCGCAACAGACTCTCCATGCCGGGGAAGCATGGCATCAACATAGACCAGCTGCTTGATTCGATCAGGCACAATTTCAGCTACACCGGTGATTACCATTCCGGAGAAGCTGTGTCCAACAAGAATAACATCCTCGAGCTGTTCATAAGTGAAGACCCCTACAATATCCTGAATGAATGTATGGAGATCAATGTCTGGATGAGCTAGATGTGTTCGCTCTCCAAGTCCAGTGAGGGAGGGAGTGTACACATCATGACCAGCTTGTCGAAGCAGGGATGCGACTTCCCTCCATACAAATCCGCCATCCCATGCTCCGTGGACAAGAAGATAAGTAGACAATTGAATCATTCCCCTTTCTTATACATGTGTCCATGTATGTAAGTTTATAAATTCATTAGTTCTATGATCATAGAACTATCATACATCCTGATGTAGAATTCAGCAATAGATGGAAGGGTTGGAAGCGGAACATTAAGCGTTGTATTCAGCCTTGTTCGATATGTTTTTCCTGACAATGTGTAATATATGGTGTGTGATCGGTAACATCAAAATGTACCAATTTCGCCTGCAACTGAGGTAGTACCGACGCAGGGTGCGTGATCAAAAAACGCGCAGTGGCGCGGTTGTAAAGGATATGTTAACGACAATGCGGAATCGACATATTTACGATATTGGTAAAGGATGCCTAAAATGTTCTCATGAAAGCGTTAGCATGGCTTCATGCACAGTTCATCGTTTCATCAATGAAAGTGACTGTGCCAACCATGCCATCATTTGAAGGGAGGGAGTGGACACGATGCAAGGAAATGGACAGAGTGCCCTTTCAATGAACGTGGTTCCAAATAAGAAGAAACCGACGTGGAAGAAGATGCTTCAGAATTGGGAGTTGTATTTATTTATTGCTCCTGCATTTTTGTACTTCCTCATTTTCCATTACGGCCCGATGTACGGGATTCAAATTGCATTCAAAAACTTCATCCCAGCGAAAGGGATTATGGGGAGCCCATGGGTCGGATTCGACCACTTCGAGCGCTTCTTCAACTCGTACTACTTCTGGGATCTGCTGTGGAATACGCTGAGCATCAGCTTGTATGAGCTGGCGATAGGCTTCCCGCTGCCAATTATATTGGCGCTTGCCTTTAATGAAGTTAAGGATGGGATATTCAAGCGAACGGTACAGACGATAACCTATGCACCGCACTTCATTTCCGTTGTCGTCATGGCAGGTATCATTATTACGTTCCTGTCTCCTTCAACTGGTATCATCATTCATATCATTAAGTTCTTCGGATTTGAACCGGCCTCTTTCCTTACGGATCCGGCATGGTTTAAGACAATGTATGTCTTGTCTGGTGTGTGGCAGGGTACAGGCTGGGGGACAATCATTTATTTGGCAGCCTTGTCCGGTGTCGATCCACAGCTGCACGAAGCAGCCGTCGTGGACGGTGCGAACCGGTTCCAGCGTATCTGGCATATTAACATTCCGGCAATTATTCCAACGATTACAATCTTGCTCATTTTGAACATGGGCAGCATTCTTGGTGTCGGATTTGAGAAAATATTGCTCTTGCAAAACCCACTCAACATGGAATCTTCTGATGTCATATCGACATTCGTATATCGTTCCGGTTTAGTAGATGCGCAGTACAGCTTCTCCACGGCGATAGGTTTATTTAACTCGATCGTTAATGCTATTTTGCTCATCGTTGTTAACCAAATCGCGCGACGCACGAGCGAAACAAGCTTGTGGTAGGAAGGAGGAGGATGGAACATGGCTGCTACTGTGAAAGAAACGAGAGCGGACAAGATTTTTATCGTATGTAACTATATTTATTTAACGATAGCTTTGATTCTTGTATTGTATCCTGTGTTGTATATTCTAAGCGCTTCTATCAGTGATCCGAAGATGGTAGCCTCCGGTGAAATGTGGCTGTTCCCAAAAGGAATCACATTTGACGGATACGCTCGCGTGTTCGAGAACTCAAAAATATGGAGTGGTTATGGGAACACCATTTTATATACCGTTGTAGGTACGTGCGTTAACCTAGCCGTAACGTTACCGGCAGCATACGCATTGAGTCGATCGGATTTCATTGGACGTAACTTCTTTATGGGGATGTTTCTGTTTACAATGTTCTTCGGTGGCGGATTAGTTCCGGGATATCTGTTGATTAAAGCATTGGGGCTAATCAACAGTATGTGGGCGTTAATTTTGCCGGGTGCAGCATCAGTCTGGAACATCATCGTGGCACGGACATTCTTCCAATCCACGATACCTAGAGAACTTCAGGAAGCAGCAAGCATTGACGGCTGTACCAACATGCGGTTATTCCTGCAGATTATTTTGCCGTTGTCAGCTCCGATCATAGCCGTTATGGCATTATTCTATGGGGTTGGACATTGGAACAGCTACTTTGGCGCTCTCATTTATTTGAATGAAGAGTCGAAATATCCACTGCAAATGATCCTGCGTCAAATTCTTGTTCTGCAGGAAATGTCGGCAGAAACGACTGGTGCTGCGGTAAGTAGTTCGGTTGCCGCTGCGCTAAACAACAAGGCAGAAATCGCATCGCTCGTCAAATATTCGGTCATTATTGTTTCGACGTTACCGGTTATCGTGGTATACCCATTCTTGCAGCGGTACTTCGTGCAAGGGGTTATGATTGGATCGGTCAAAGGATAGCTTGAACAGACTGTTGCAAATTTTAGAATGCGCTTGTGAATGTATCCAGAGTAGAATTCATCAGTAACGAATCTCTCTATTTCGTCTAGTGAGCATGAAAGATATGTACGTTGTCATTGTCGAATCTATGAACGGTAATAAACGAAGGCTCGCCTTTGCTTATTATAGAAGCAGGACAAAGAGTATAATAATCATCAAAAGGGAGGATCATTGCCATGCAAAAATGGAAAAAAACGTGGGCATTGTTGATGTCTATGACCTTGATCTTCACAATGCTCGCAGGATGCGGATCGTCAGACAAGCCTGCCGCAGAGGGAAGCAAAGGTAGCGAGGAAGCACTTAGCAACTTAAATCAAGAAGGCTTCCCGATCGTCAAGGAACCTATTACACTTACGATGATGGGACAAGACGTAGGGATTCAAAACTGGAAGGATATGGCCTTGCTAAAGCAAATGGAAGAGAAGACTGGCATTAAGTTCGAATACCGAAATGCACCTCTCGACAGCTTTGATACAAAGCGCAACCTTGTATTTGCTAGTGGCGATTATCCTGATGTGTTCTTCTCCGGTCAATTGCAGTCTGCAGATGAAATCAACTATGGAAGCAGCCAAGGCGTACTGATTCCTTTGGAAGGACTTATTGAGAAGTATGCACCGAATTTGAACAAAATCCTGAATGACAATCCAGATATTCGCAAGTCGATTACGACGCCGGATGGACATATCTATTCCTTGCCAAGCATTGATTTGGATGCAGGCTGGTATCGTGGTCCATTGTGGTATAACGGCAAGTTCTTGAAGAAGCTTGGCATGGACAAAGTACCATCCACAACGGATGAACTATACACATACTTGAAACGGGTAAAAGAAGAAGATCCGAACGGAAATGGCAAGAAGGATGAAATTCCGCTTGTTTCCGTTAAGCTTGACGACATTCGCATGTGGTTGTTCGGCTCTTGGGGGATGTATGGCGAATTCATCTATGCGGATAAAGCAGGAAAAGTTCACTACTCTCCAATGGAGGAAGGATACAAAGGCTATCTTACGTTCTTGAACAAGTTGTGGAACGAAGAATTGTTAGATCATGAAACCTTCTCCCAAACGGATGAGCAAAAGAAAGCAAAAGGGAAAAATAATCAAGTGGCATTGTTCGCTGATTACCATGCCTACTTCACATTGGGCGGCGAGCCTAGCATGACTGACCCGATGTACGCTCCTGTGAAAAGCGAGATGGGCGAACCGGTCGCAGCGAAGCATCCAGGTTTGATGAAGGGCGTATTCGCGATTACGAACAAGAACAAAAACCCAGAAGCAACCATGCGTTGGGTAGACTTCTTCTATTCGGTAGAAGGCTCTGAATTGCTTAGCTATGGCCCGGAAGGCACGCTGTGGGAGTATGCAAACAAGGAAGACCATACAAAGAAACAACTTCCGGTACCGGATGGTAAGGATCGTGAGGACTATCGTGCAACTTTGACGCCGGACTACGGTACGATCGTTCCGAAAGTCATGACAGAAGAAGTGAAACGCGGATTCGAAGGCGAATTCGAGAAGTGGTTGAAGAAAGAAACAGAGGAAAAAATCAATCCGATCGCGAAAGTTCCATTCCCGAGCGTATATTTGTCCGAGGCTGATCAGCAGCAAGTATCGAGCTTGCGCTCTGACCTCGACACTTACGTGAAGCAAATGGAAGCGAAGTTCGTAACAGGGCAAGAACCGCTTGCGAATTGGGATAAGTATATAGGTACATTGAAGAAGATGGGCGCTGAGAAAATCGTTGAGATTTATCAAAAAGCCTATGACCAATGGAACTCAGGGAAATAAACACTAGTTGTAACCTCGTAAATTGTGAAATAAGCTAATCGGAAAGAAAACGAGCACCTTAGGCTTCCTATTCTGCCTTTGGTGCTCGTTTTCTTTGTACGTATGCACTTAGCTTATAGATTCATCGTCCGCATCTGCGGCAGCTTTTGCTTGCTCGCTTGAAGCATGAAGCTTTCGGTATTGGCCTGGTGTATATCCCGTCTCTTTTTTGAACTTGCGAATAAAGTTCGGTGTATCCAAATATCCGACCCTGACGATGATGTCCTTAAGCGGATCACTAGTCGTCAGCAGCTGGCGAATGACCTCATCCATGCGGCGCTGCCATATATATTGAGAGAAGTTGCTGCCTGTCTTCTCCTTGAACGAACGGCTGAGATAAGAGGAAGAGATAGAGAACTTCTGTGCGATTGCTTCCAAGCTCAAGCTGTAGTCGGTATATTGTTGATCGACGTGTGCAATAACGCTGTCCATTAAAGAGAGCTGTTCATTTTCCGAGTTGCGCTCTACTTGTTCGCAAATATGTGCGGCCAAGAGCTGAAGCTTCTTCTCAAGCTCCTCCAGTGACTCGAAGGAGGTAAAGCTCGGAATATCGCGAATTAACTCGTTCAAGCCGAGCTCAGACGCTGTCTTCAACAAGGTATTCATAATATCGAAGCAAATACAGCGAAGGAGTGATATCGATACGCGCTCTGCCTTCAGCTTGTTGAATATCGCTTCAATCATTTGCATTGCAACGGTATCATTGCCCTGCTTCAAGCTTTGTGTAAGCTTAAGCAGAGAGTCCTTAGCGATCCAGAACGTATCGTTTGGTGTATGGGACAGCTTGTTGAAATACGTAATGCTGCCCTTGCCGTTCGCCATACGATATTCCAGCGCAGAAGCTGATTCGATATAAGACTGATTCAAGAGCGCTGCATCCTCATAGGCATTACCAACACCAATGGATGGGATGAGGTGCGTGCTCTCCATCACGATTATTCGAAGAGCTTCGACGATTTGTTCCATCTGGTGCTCCACGGAGATTCTTGAGTCCTCATTCATACTGACGATGAGGGCGAATTGATCAAAATGCGGCAGCTCAATGCCATATGCGTGTGCACCGTATTCCGGAATTTCGATCTCCTCGAGCAGTTCTACAATCTGCTGACGATGCTGCAAGGCATCTGCGACGCCAGGATACTCGTCCCAAGAGATTGCAATGATGAAATAGTACTTGCCTGTCAGTTCAATGCCGATCATCTCCATAATATGTGCAGATTCTGGGTTGTCCAGCTTCCCATGCTTGAGCAGCATGAGCAGGAATTGATTTCGGGCAAATGGCTCTTGAATATCGACGCGGGCACTATAGTCATGCAGAGTTTTACGAATCCACTCCAACTCATTGCGTCTCTTAGGTGCCGGCTGTGCAGCAGAGGCTTCTTCATTCAACAAAGCAAATTCCATAAGATCATGGATTGGATGGTATTGCTTGCGTGCCAGGATTATGGCTGCTAGAATGCCGGCGATGACCACTACAGCGAACGCGAGCATGAAGAAGGTCTGAATATGGAACACACGCCCGAAAAATTGCTCGCTCGGCATAGCCGTCACATAGGTCCACCCATTCATAGAAGATTTAACAGAAACAATGGATTGCTGCATATTATCCAGCTTCAAGCTATGGATGCCGGGCCCGAGCTCTGACAGCAAGTGAATCTCAGTTTTTGGGATAGGCTCTCCATGATTATTCTGGGTAAGCACACGGCCCTTATCGTCGAAGATGTAGGTATTGCCTTTGAATCCATTCAGAATGGTGTCCATAAGCCCCGTTAGCTTCGATTCCTCCATCAGGAACAGCACGGTTCCGTGCGGGGAAGAGCTATTAGGCGTTATCGGTATGATGTATGCAAGCATGGACTTGGTAATATTCATGCTCAAGTTAACGGATTCCGCTGGTCGTACGACAGGATAGAGCTCAGTTTCCAGCTCCTTAATAATATCCTTCTTGCTCCAGTCCTCGAATAGATAGTATTGATCAAAGAGGACATCTACATTGGTCATTCCTTTTGACGAGTAGATGGCGTGGCTGTTCCTGTAGAAAAGGAATAGCTCTTCTAGAATGGAACTGTTCGCTTTATATTTGCCGAGCGCGGATATCGCATCGCGGCTGTAATAGGGATGTCGTATCATATAAGGTGTCAATTGTTCATCATAAGCAATGCGAGAAGCAATGTCTCGAAGCTCCGTCATGCGAGAATCGATGTTCAGCTTCACCTGATTGAGCTGGTTCACGTTCGATTGCTCGATTTCGGAACGAAGATTGTTGACGGCATTTTGATAGATGAAGATCGTGAGAACCACTAATGGGATGAGAAAAATCAATATATACGACCATATGTACTGTAATAGCAGCTTCGACCGAAAATAGTTCCAACTCATCCTGACAAGCCTCCTAGTAGTCTCTTGATGTAATCTTGCTATGAAGTGGATCTGGCAATAAGTAAGAAGACAATCTAATAGAGAAGAAATGTTGATGATTTGTAATTATTGTATACGTTTCGCTTCATCTGTAAAGCGAGAAATTGAAAAAAAGCGGCAATATTCATATTGTAAACGATTCCAATCGGAAATGGAATGATTTCCTGGTGTGTACAACAATTTCTGTAGGGTGGACATTATAGGTGTATTGCCATTGAGGGAATTGCTTTTTATCTTATTTTAAGGTTCGGTTCAGTTTTCTTTAATGTAACTCTAGTATTCTAACAATGGACCGAATGACAGATGAGTTCTTGCGAAGGAGGGTTGCCGGCAGCGATTACTGACCTTGGTCAACCGGAGTCTTCCGTTGCACAAGGTGATCCGTTTCATCTTTCTCATGGTTTACAGTTTACCCCTAGAACATATATAGACCGCATCGGCGTTTGCGCGATGCGGTCCTTTTTTTGTAGCTAAATGAATTGAATTCGGTTTGTAACAGGTCGACCCGAAGTTGTTTCAGTGCATACAGGCCTAGGTCTATGTAGGTTATTATTTACATATATTAGTTTTAATGCAATATATTATTTCGAATCCCTGTAAATGAGGAAGAGTTGTGACTGAAGCTATGTTGCATGGTTAAGGAGGGGAGAGGTTGAATGATGAAATGGATTCAAGAGCATGAAGTGCTGCCATTATCTCATTACAAAACTATGCGGTCAGAGAGTCCTTTGTTGTGGTCAGAGAGCTCTCTGTTGCGTTCAGAGAATCCTCAGCTGCTGGGGGGAACGTTCTGGCATGCGTACCGATACGATCATATTAAGAGGATATTTGCTGATTACAATCATTTTTCCTCCGAATTGCGAAGCGAAGACAAGCGGCCGATCGAATACAGCATCCTCCGCACTGATCCGCAGAAGCATAGCCAGCTTCGAACATTAGTCTCGCAAGCCTTCACACCTAGATCCATTGAAAAGATGATTCCACGAATTGAAGCATTGGCGGATGAGCTTCTAGATAAGGTGGAAAGCAATGGACGAATGGATGCAGTTCAAGACTTCGCAGTTCCGCTCCCGATTATTGTAATCGCAGAAATACTCGGCATACCGGTACACGATCGAGATCAGTTTCGGGAATGGTCGGAGGCATCGGTGAGTGGTGACATTGACCGCAATAGTAATTGCCAGAAGGAGATGGCTGTATATTTCGAGGCGATCGCAGAAGAACGCCGTCGTAATCCACAGGATGATCTGATCACTAGGCTTGTGCATGCAACGTCAGACGGAGAACCGTTGTCCCCCTTTGAACTCATTGGGTTCTGTATTTTGCTGCTAGTAGCTGGTAATGAAACGACAACGAATTTGCTCTCTTCTGCTCTAGCGTGTTTCGACAGTGAGCGCATCGCATGGGACGATATTAGATCCGATCGTTCTTTACTGCCTGGCGCTATTGAAGTAGTGCTGCGGTTTACCTCGCCGGTACAGTTAATGTTTCGCCGTGTGAAGAAGGATGTGGAAGTAGATGGCATGATGTTAACTGAAGGGCAGTTCGTCATGTTGTGGATCGGGTCAGCGAATCATGACGAGTCTGTGTTCGAGCAGCCAGATCTCTTCCATATTCGTCGTCAGCCAAACCCGCATTTAGCGTTTGGTCATGGTATCCACTTCTGCCTGGGGGCCCAACTTGCACGGCTGGAAGCGAGGATAGCGTTGAATGCAATGCTCGATCGTTTCCCGAACTACCAATGTGATCATTCCAAGCCGTTGAAGCGCATCCAGAGCGAGTTTATGTTCGGTTTCGAGTCATTGCCGATCATTCTTACCTAAGTAAACCTAGCTTTTCGTTATTCATGTCAGTTGAAATAAGCAATAAAAAACAGCCTCTCTACATGCAAAATAGATCGCATGAGAGAGGCTGTATCACGTTTACTGTTTACTCTTTGCCAAGAACCTTATCAACCAGACCGTATTCATACGCTTCTTGGGCAGACATGAAGTAGTCGCGATCCGTATCGCGCTCCACGCGCTCAAGTGGTTGACCTGTGCGATCCGCCAAAATTTTGTTCAACGTGTCGCGCATCTTCAAGATGCGCCGTGCGCGAATCTCGATATCGGACGCTTGCCCTTGTGCTCCGCCAAGCGGCTGATGAATCATAATTTCGCTGTTCGGCAGGGCGAAACGCTTGCCCTTGGCACCTGCATTAAGCAGGAACGCTCCCATGGAAGCTGCCAAACCCACGCAAATCGTAGATACGTCCGGCTTGATGTGCTGCATTGTATCGTATATGGCCATGCCGGCTGAGATTGAACCGCCTGGGCTATTGATGTACAAATGAATATCCTTCTCCGGGTCATCTGCAGCCAAGAACAACAGCTGGGCGATAATCGAATTCGCCACGAGATCGTTCACTTCTGTTCCGAGGAAGATGATGCGATCCTTCAACAATCGAGAGTAAATATCATAGGATCTTTCGCCACGATTCGTCTGTTCAACAACTACGGGTACATAACTCAAGATAACCCCTCCTAACTAATATCATTACACATTCAATATAAAGGACTTGAAACAAAAAGTCAAAGATGGTCAAACTATGTAGAGAAAAAAACATCTATCGTTTCGCTTCTGCAAAATTCAAGATGTTACTTCCGTGCTTATTCACCTAAATGTATGCGTAACGTAGCTTCTTATCCTGTACCAAATAAGGACAGGAGTGTAAATGGCGCGCCCGCAAGGAATCGAACCTTGATCTCAGGCTCCGGAGGCCTACGTCATATCCATTGGACCACGGGCGCATTCATACAAGAGCAAAATTTATTATATAAGAAAGCGTATAACAAAGTCAAGTGAGCGCCACTGAATATTTATTAAAAACGGGAAGTTTGGAAGTGCCCACTGATTACTGGGATACAGAGATGATTGCATTGGCACCGCAGAAAGGATCCTTCGACCATAATTAAGGTTTTAACTTTTAAGGAGGGAACGGTTGAATTCTTTCTATAATAAGTGGACGGTGCCAAATAAGGTGGATGTTGCCCGATCTAAGTGAGCAATGTCGATGTCTAAACTACATGGGGAAGTAGAGAGCGAACAGGATGTGAAGGAAAGCTCAAAACTTTTTAAACGCAGGTACGAGCAGGGCATGATGTCCGTCATTAATGTCTATACTGAGGAATGTCTAAAATTTTTGCGAAATATGTATTAACTTGTCGTATTTTGGGTTAATTACATCATAGGCAGTCGTATGCCCTTCTAGATATGTTGTCTGATAATGAATAACTTCGATATTGCTTGCTTATTATAGAAGTTGTTTATAGGCAGAGAATTCGCGATTTTGGGCGCAAAATCAGGGGTTCAGGATACTTGCAAGTTGCTGCGTTATTCGGTAGAATAGTG
The DNA here is from genome assembly GCF_001680695.1 of Paenibacillus sp. KS1. Lineage (NCBI taxonomy): Bacteria > Bacillati > Bacillota > Bacilli > Caryophanales > Paenibacillaceae > Paenibacillus > Paenibacillus sp. KS1. The sequence goes on from NZ_MAIS01000037.1 coordinate 44,487, forward strand.
GTGGGACAAAAAATGTAGAGATGGGACGTTTTTAGTCCAATGGTTGCTTATGGGAAGCAGGAGTGGAGAGAATGCGTGAGTGGTTAGAAATACAGAAGCGACTTCTACCTGAACTCATTGAACTGTTGAAGAAGCGTTACACCATCCTGCATCAAATCATGTTGTCCGACTCCATTGGGAGAAGAACGCTGGCAACGTCATTGCAGATGACCGAGCGTGTGCTCCGTGCAGAGACCGATTTATTGAAGGCGCAAGGCCTGATTGATTCGGATAACACGGGTATGCGAATCACTGATGAAGGCCGGCAACTTGTCCGGAAGCTGGAATCCGTGATGGGCGAATTGCTCGGGATGCGCCAGCTGGAGGAGAGTATCCGCCAAGCATTCGGTTTGAAGCAGGTCATTGTCGTACCCGGCAATTCGGATGTATCGCCTGCCGTGAAGCAAGAACTCGGGCAAGCGGCTTGTAGAGCGCTCAGCAGCGTAATGGACAAGGAAGATGTCGTGGCGGTGACAGGCGGCTCCACATTGGCTGCAATGGCAGATCAATTGACGAGTTCATCACCGTTGAAAGGCAATTGGTTCGTACCCGCACGTGGGGGACTTGGGGAGAGCTTGGAATACCAAGCGAACACAATCGCATCCACGATGGCGAAGCGCGTAGGCGCTCAGTATCGGCTCTTGCATGTGCCGGATTTGCTGAGTGAGGAAGCGTACCAGTCGCTTAAGCAGGAACCGAACATCCAAGACATTTTGCGAGTAATTCGCCAAGCACGCATTGTCGTGCATGGCATTGGAGAAGCTCTCGTTATGGCGAAGCGCCGCCGTGCGGATGAAGAGACGATCCAGCAGCTGCTCGAAGAAGGGGCGCTTGCAGAAGCTTTCGGGTATTATTTTGACCGAGACGGGCATGTCGTTCATACGATGCTAACACTGGGCCTTCGCCTAGAGGACATCTCTCGTATGGAGGTAGTCATTGCCATTGCTGGAGGTCAGAGCAAAGGTGAATCGATTACTGCAGTGCTTCGTGCAGGACACGAAGACATTCTCGTTATTGATGAAGCAGCAGCAGTTGAAGTATTGAAACATTGTGGTCTCGATGTGCCTTACAGGCCGTCTTGAGATATATAAAAAAATTGCGAAGGAAATGGGAGGAATCATCAATGGTTAAAGTTGGTATTAACGGCTTTGGTCGTATCGGACGTAACGTATTCCGCGCAGCATTGAACAATTCAGAAGTAGAAATCGTTGCAATCAACGATTTGACAGATGTAAACACTCTGGCTCACCTGTTGAAATATGACACAACTCATGGCAAATTCGAAGCTACAGTAGAAGCTAAAGAAGGCGCTTTGGTTGTTAACGGCCGCGAAGTGAAAGTATTCGCTGAGCGCAACCCTGAGAACTTGCCTTGGGGCGCTAACGGCGTTGAAATCGTTGTTGAGTCCACTGGTATCTTCACAGCGAAAGACAAAGCTGAAATGCACTTGAAAGGCGGCGCGAAGAAAGTTATTATCTCCGCACCTGCTACTAACGAAGATATCACAATCGTTATGGGCGTTAACGAAGATAAGTATGATGCTGCAAGCCATACAATCATCTCCAACGCTTCTTGCACAACAAACTGCTTGGCGCCATTCGCTAAAGTATTGAACGACAAGTTTGGTATCGAAAAAGGTATGATGAACACAATTCACTCCTACACTAACGACCAAAACGTTCTTGACTTGCCGCACAAAGACTTGCGTCGTGCTCGTGCAGCAGCTCAAAACATCATCCCTACTACAACTGGTGCTGCTAAAGCGGTATCCCTTGTATTGCCTGAATTGAAAGGCAAATTGAACGGTATGTCCATGCGCGTTCCTACTCCTAACGTGTCTGTTACAGACTTGGTAGTAGAACTTAAGAAAGACGTTACTGTTGAAGAAGTAAACGCAGCTTTGAAAGAAGCAGCTGAAGGCCCATTGAAAGGCATCTTGAACTACACTGAAGAGCCATTGGTATCCAGCGACTTCAACGGCGACCCAGCTTCCTCCACTATCGATGCTTTGACAACGATGGTAATCGGCGGAAACTTGGTTAAAGTTGTATCCTGGTACGACAACGAGTGGGGCTACTCCAACCGCGTTGTAGACTTGGCAGCTTTCATCGCAAAAAAAGGTCTGTAATCGCATAGCACTTACAATCAAAGAGGAGTGACCGTTCAGGCCTCCTCTTTTGATCCTTATAGTGCCTAGAGCATATCGAGAACCAGTGCGGACACAGATTTTTAGATATACAGAGATAGAGAGTACAGAGAGAAACCAGAACATACTAACGAACGATATACGATATATAGAGAGAAAGATTTAGATGGAACCCATACAGAACAAGAACACAGAACATACCGAACAACACACCAGAGAGAGGCGTGTGCCGGTGTAATCGACGATAGGAGGAACACGGGGATGAACAAGAAAAGTGTGCGTGATGTAGAAGTTAAGGGTAAGCGCGTATTTGTACGTGTAGATTTCAACGTTCCATTGGAAAATGGTGTGATTACGGATGATACACGTGTACGCGAAACGCTGCCGACAATTAACTATTTGGTGGAACAAGGTGCGAAAGTTATTTTGGCAAGCCACATGGGTCGTCCGAAGGGCGAAGTTGTGGATTCCATGCGTCTGACACCTGCAGCAGTACGTCTTGGCGAACTGCTTGGTAAGCCCGTTAAGAAGCTTGACGAGTCAATTGGTGAAAACGTAAAAGCTGAAATTGCAAAAATGGAAAACGGCGACGTTGTCGTGCTTGAAAACGTTCGTTTCCACAAAGGCGAAGAGAAGAACGATCCAGAATTGGCTAAAGCCTTCGCAGAACTTGCGGACTTGTTTGTGAACGACGCGTTCGGCGCGGCTCACCGTGCACATGCATCCACTGAAGGCATCGCACATCACTTGCCAGCCGTGTCCGGTCTGTTGATGGAGAAAGAATTGACTGTACTTAGCAAAGCGCTGACAAACCCTGAGCGTCCATTTACGGCAATCGTAGGCGGTTCCAAGGTTAAAGATAAAATCGACGTTATCAACAAAATGTTGGAAATCGCCGACAATATCGTGATCGGTGGCGGCTTGACATACACATTCTTCAAAGCACAAGGCAACGAAATCGGGAAGTCGCTTGTCGACAACGAGAAGCTTGATGTTGCTTTAGGCTTCATCGAGAAAGCCAAAGAACTTGGCAAAAACCTCTACTTGCCAGTAGATATCGTAGTTACAGATGACTTCAGTGCAGATGCAAACACACAAGTGGTAGCGATCGACAGCATTCCTGCAGAATGGGAAGGCATTGACATCGGTCCGAAAACTCGTGAAATCTATGCTGATGTTATCAAGAATTCCAAGCTTGTTGTATGGAACGGACCTATGGGCGTATTCGAAATCGAGCCGTTCTCTCATGGTACGCGTGCAGTAGCAGAAGCATGTGCGGAAACTGCTGGTTACACAATCATCGGCGGCGGCGACTCTGCAGCAGCGGTTGAGAAGTTCAAGCTGAAAGATAAAATGGATCACATCTCCACAGGCGGCGGCGCTTCCCTTGAATTCATGGAAGGCAAAGCATTGCCAGGCGTGGTTGCATTGAACGATAAGTAAGAGAGCAAGTAAGGGGATGGCGGCTTCGGCCGCTCCCTTATGCGTAAAGGAGTGAATCGTGTGAGACAACCGATTATCGCAGGGAACTGGAAAATGTTCAAAACGGTATCGGAAGCTGTCGCTTTCGTATCCGAAGTGAAAGGCAAAGCAGAAGTGGAAGGCGTAGAGAGCGTACTCTGCGCACCATTTACAAACTTGCCAGCATTGGTTGAAGCAGTGAAAGGCACAAGCATCAAGATTGGTGCACAAAACCTTCACTTTGAAGATTCCGGTGCATTCACAGGCGAAATTTCCGGCGCTATGTTGAAAGACCTTGGCGTACACTACGTCATTATCGGTCATTCCGAGCGTCGTGCATACTTCGCGGAAACTGATGAAACAGTAAACAAAAAAATGCATGCAGCATTCCGTCATGGCTTGACGCCAATCGTATGCGTGGGTGAGTCGCTTGAAGAGCGTGAATCCGGCAAAACGAACGACGTGTGCAAAGTGCAAACAGAAGCAGCATTCCAAGGATTGTCTGTTGAACAAGCAAAAGAAGCTGTCATCGCTTATGAGCCAATCTGGGCGATCGGTACAGGCAAATCCTCCACAGCGAAAGACGCGAATGAAGTTATCAGCTACATCCGCAGCGTTGTGAAGGGCTTGTACAATGATGAAGTTGCTGCTGCTGTTCGCATTCAATACGGCGGAAGCGTAAAACCGGAAAATGTACGTGAATACATGGCAGAAAGTGATATTGACGGCGCATTGGTAGGTGGCGCAAGCTTGCAACCAGCTTCCTTCATCTCCTTGGTGGAAGGGGCGAAGTAAGATGCCCGCACCTAGACCGGTAGCCCTTATCATCATGGACGGCTTCGGACTTCGCGATACACTCGTTGGCAACGCAGTCGCGCAAGCGAACAAGCCAAACTACGACCGTTACATGAGCCAATTCCCTCATACGACACTGACAGCTTGCGGCGAAGCGGTAGGCTTGCCAGAAGGTCAAATGGGGAACTCCGAGGTAGGTCACTTGAACATCGGTGCAGGCCGCATCGTATATCAAGACCTGACTCGTATTACGAAATCGATCCGTGAGGGCGACTTCTTCTCGAACGAAACACTGCTTGCAGCAGTGAAGACTGCGAAGGAGAACAACAAGGCGCTTCACATTTACGGATTGTTGTCTGATGGTGGCGTACACAGCCATATCGACCACGCGCTTGCGATGCTCGATCTCTGTGCGCGTGAAGGCTTGAAGGACGTATACATTCACGCATTCTTGGATGGCCGTGATGTTGCGCCTGATAGCTCCCGCGGATATATCGAAAAGCTGCAAGCCAACATCGCTGAAGTTGGCATAGGCCGTATCGCTACGGTTCAAGGCCGCTACTATGCGATGGATCGCGACAAGCGCTGGGAACGTGTTGAGAAATCGTACCGCGCAATGGTATACGGCGAAGGCCCAAAATACCGCGATCCAATTGCTGCAGTTGAAGAATCTTATTCCCAATCCGTATATGACGAGTTCGTTATGCCTACGGTAATTGTGGATGAGAACGATCAGCCGGTTGGCTTGGTTCAAGAAGGCGACTCCGTCGTATTCATGAACTTCCGCCCAGACCGTGCGATCCAGCTTGGCCAAGTGTTCACCAACGATGATTTCCGCGGCTTCGATCGTGGCGACAAGTTTCCTAAGAACTTGCATTTCGTTGCGCTTACGCTGTTCGCAGAAACAGTTGGCGGATATGTTGCTTACTCTCCAAAAGAGTTGGACAACACGCTTGGTGAAGTGCTCGTGCAGCATGGCAAGAAGCAGCTTCGCATTGCGGAAACTGAGAAGTATCCGCACGTAACGTTCTTCTTCAGCGGCGGCCGTGACGTTGAACTTCCTGGTGAGAAGCGTGTGCTTATCAACTCGCCTAAGGTAGCAACTTACGACCTGCAGCCTGAAATGAGTGCTTACGAAGTTGCAGAAGCAGCTGTGAACGAAATCAACTCTGACCAGTTCGATACGATTATCCTGAACTTCGCCAATCCTGATATGGTTGGTCACTCCGGTATGCTGGAACCAACAATCAAGGCCGTAGAAGCTACGGATGAGTGCATGGGCAAGGTAGTTGAAGCGGTATTGGCGAAAGGCGGCGTCTGCCTCATTACGGCGGATCACGGCAACGCGGATATGGTATTCGACGAGCAAGGCCGTCCATTCACTGCACATACGACGAACCCGGTTCCATTCATCGTTACTTCGAATGACGTGGAATTGCGCGAAGGCGGCATCTTGGCAGACATCGCTCCGACGATTCTTGACTTGATGAACGTTCCTCAGCCAGCAGAGATGACTGGACAAACCATGATTAAGAAGTAAGTTTTACAACTTACCTAGATATATAGTAATTTATCTATAAACAATCAAAAAAGGAGTTGTACACACCATGACAATGATTATGGACGTATACGCACGCGAAGTGCTTGACTCCCGTGGTAACCCTACGGTAGAAGTAGAAGTAAAATTGGAATCCGGCGGCTTCGGCCGTGCAATCGTACCTTCCGGTGCATCCACTGGTGCCCACGAAGCAGTTGAGCTTCGCGATGGCGACAAAGGCCGTTACGTTGGTAAAGGCGTAGAGAACGCTGTTAAAAACGTAAACGAAATTATCGCTCCAGAAATCATCGGTTACGATGCTCTTGACCAAGTTGCAATCGACAAAGCGATGATCGAGCTTGATGGCACGCCTAACAAAGGCAAATTGGGTGCTAACGCAATCTTGGCTGTATCCATGGCTGTAGCTCGCGCTGCTGCACATGCATTGGATATGCCTTTGTACACATACCTTGGCGGATTTAACGCGAAGCAATTGCCAGTACCAATGATGAACATCATCAACGGTGGTGAGCATGCTGACAACAACATCGACGTTCAAGAGTTCATGGTATTGCCAGTAGGCGCACCTAACTTCAAAGAAGCACTTCGCATGGGTGCTGAAATCTTCCACAACCTGAAGTCCGTATTGAAGGGCAAAGGCTTGAACACTGCAGTAGGTGACGAAGGTGGATTCGCTCCTAACCTTGGTTCCAACGAAGAAGCGCTTCAAGTTATCATCGAAGCAATCGAAAAAGCTGGCTACAAGCCAGGCGAAGAAGTATTCTTGGGTATGGACGTTGCGTCCACTGAGTTCTACAAAGACGGTAAATACACATTGGCAGGCGAAGGCAAGTCCTACACATCTGCTGAGTATGTTGACCTTCTTGCTTCTTGGGTTGATAAGTACCCAATCATCACAATCGAAGACGGTATGTCCGAAGACGATTGGGATGGCTGGAAGTTGCTCACTGAAAAATTGGGCGGCAAAGTACAACTCGTTGGTGACGACTTGTTCGTTACAAACACGGAGCGTCTTGCTCAAGGTATCGAAAAAGGAATCGGTAACTCCATCTTGGTTAAAGTTAACCAAATCGGTACGCTTACAGAAACATTCGAAGCGATCGAAATGGCAAAACGCGCTGGCTACACAGCTGTTATCTCCCACCGTTCTGGTGAGTCCGAAGACAGCACAATCGCTGACATCGCGGTTGCAACTAACGCTGGCCAAATCAAGACAGGTGCTCCTTCCCGTACAGACCGCGTTGCGAAGTACAACCAATTGCTTCGCATCGAAGACAACTTGGGAAGCACAGCTCGTTACGACGGCTTGAAATCCTTCTATAACTTGAAAAAATAATTGGCTTGCCGCACAAGCGGCTTGCTGATTCGATAGAAGCCAGACTCCCTTGAAGGGGTCTGGCTTCTTTTTTATGACCCCATATCCATATGTGAGGTAGGCATATTGTGCTCTTCCTTTAATCTACCTTTTACTCTTGCTTGCCTTTCGTACTTGTCCTTCTTGTCTTCCCTTATTTCTCTTTGTTCTTCCCCAGTTCTGATCCTTGTGAAATTATTCTTCATCGATTCGCTCCGACTAGAGATGGGTTTTACCTAGACCTGAGGCTAGTTTTGGAAATAACCTATTGTGGAACACTATTCCAGGGGATATAATCATCGTGTACTACTAATCAATATACAATACTGAATCATAAATTATAATTCATCACGTTATGGAGTGGGGGTGACTCGATTGAAGGAAATCGTTCAATTTAAAAAAGGGGTGCTCGGACTGTGTGTCATGGTTCTCATTAACCAGAGAGATCGTTACGGCTTCGAGCTGGCCCAGCAGATATCCAAGCATGTGGAGGTTGCCGAAGGTGCTCTATATCCAGTTCTGCGGCGGATGGTTGCGGATGGTCACTGTACAACCTATTTGCAAGAATCTACCGAGGGACCGCCACGGAAATATTATAAGCTTACTTCAGTAGGCAAGGATTATATGAATGAGCTCGTGACCGAGTGGGATAAATTTGTGTCGGGAGTAGCCAATCTGCTTACCGAAGCGGAAGAAGAAGAATCCAAGGAGAAGTGAGAGAGGTGAACAACATGCATAAGCAGTTATTTATGCTGCAATTGAAAATGGGCCTACTGTCGCTTCCAGAGGCGGAGCGCAATGAAATATTAGCAGAGTATGATGCACACTTTGAATTCAGCAAGCAGCAGGGACGAACAGAAGAAGAGATTGCTAGAGAGCTTGGCGATCCAGAAGAACTTGCGGCCGAGCTGCTGTTAGGTGAACGAGGGGATAAAGAGGTTGAACGGGAGCCGGAAACAGAACCGTTTATTCCTAGTCAACAAGGTCAAGCTTCACAAGTACCTCCACTCTTCGAGGATCCTAGCTTCCTGAAGAATGCTGAACAGCCGTTGGATTTGAATCAGCATTATGGGGAACCAAATCGATATTCTCAAGAGTACGGCGGAATACCGAATACTGCTTACCCACCATATCAGCAGTCCGAAGGACGACGTCCCCGTTCAGCTATCGCCTATGCAGGTACGATCTTTATTAGCATTATGGTTGTCCCAGTTATGTTCGGGCTATGGGCAACGTGGTTTGGGCTTGGTGTAGCGGCTATAGCGTTATTGGCAACTCCTCTTTTGTTCGCATTCAAAGTCGGGTTTGGCGGAGAGTTTTATCGTGCAGAGTTGTCGATCGTGGCGATTGCATTTGGAATAGGAATATTTTTAATACAAGCGATAGTTGCTGTAGGACGTGCATATTTGAAATGGAACCGAATCTATTTCCACTGGGTCGCCTATGAAGGAAGGAGCGAGGTTAGATGAATTGGAATCGTGCAACTATGAATATGGTCGGAATTGTGTGTATCGTGGCAGGGGTTGCGGGCTTGATCTATTACGGCCCAAATCAGCTATTTAAGTCACAACTTCCTTCATATGAGTACCGTATCTCTGCGGAAGGCTCACAGGATGGATCTGGTCAGGAAAAAGGGGCAGATAAGACATCTGATTATGAATCTCGCATTGATGTAGGGGAACTTGAGAGTATAGTCATCAATGCGGATTATGGGGATGTTAAGGTAAGCTGGATCAATGATAATAAGAATATGATTGAGTTGAAGGGGCAGGCGCCAGAAGCGGTCATTAATAGAATTCGTGATGTTCAAGCAGAGGATGGAACGCTAGAGCTGAATTTTGAAGACAATGATCATGCAGGGTGGTTGAATATCAACATCGGCAATATGCAGCGCCGTTATCATGAGGTTATCATCCATACATCGGAGAATTTTGTGCTCGACAATTTGTCGTCGAATGTGTCTGCAGGTGCGTTTGAAATGACAGGTGGGCATATTAAGCGACTTGAAGCATCAAGTAATCTGGGAAGGGTAAAGGTAAAGAACGTAACAGGGGATTTCGTTAAGCTTAGATCAGACTCAGGCCAAGTGGTAGCAGATAATGTCGATGCAGAGATCGAAGCAAGCTCTTCACTCGGAAGTGTTGACTTGAACCAGACGAAGAAGTATGTTCAGGCCTCAGCCAATGCAGGCTCCATCTCTATTGTTCAAGCTGCTGCACATCCGATCGATGCGGAAGGCCAGCTTGGAAGCGTGAATATCCGTGTTGTTCCTGAATACAACGGGAAGTTTGATCTGAAAACAGAGTTAGGAAGCGTCTCCGCACCGAATGAGAAACATGGAAGCGATATGGTTATAAAGGTGCGGACAGAAGCAGGCAGTATAAAGATTGTCGAAAAATAGTATTGGCTTCTCGGAAGATTCATGTGAATCGGTTATAATGTACTTATCTTAAATTTAGAGGAGCAAGATACTGTAAAGGGGTAAGGACACATGAAACCGATTCATAAAGTGCTGACATTGGCTGGCTCGGATACGAGCGGTGGAGCTGGCATTCAAGCTGACCTAAAAACATTCCAGGAACGCGGTGTGTACGGTATGACCGCATTGACGACCATTGTAACGATGGATCCGGAAGAAGGTTGGGCGCACCGGGTGTTCCCAATCGCGCTCTCCACGATAGAAGAGCAATTGAAGACAATCATGAGTGTCGGTATTTCAGGCATGAAGACTGGTATGCTGGGTTCTATCGATATCATTGAGCTGGCAGCACGCACCATTGAGAAGCATAATATTCCGAACGTCGTTGTTGACCCGGTTATGGTATGCAAGGGTGCTGACGAGGCACTTCACCCAGAGACGAACGATGCTTTGCGGGACATACTCGTACCGAAGGCTGTCGTGGTAACACCGAACTTGTTCGAGGCTTCACAGCTGGCAGGAACAGCGCCAATCCGTACGCTCGAAGATATGAAGGAAGCCGCTGCCCGCATTCAAGAGCAGGGAGCGAAGTACGTATTGGTGAAGGGCGGCTCCAAGATTGGATTGCCTACTTCCGTCGATGTATTGTATGATGGCAAATCCTTCGAAATATTGGATGCTGATCTGATCGATACAACCTATACGCATGGCGCTGGCTGTACGTATTCAGCAGCAGTAGCAGCAGAACTGGCGAAGGGGAATGATGTACGTGAGAGCGTCCATAAGGCGAAGAGCTTCATTACGGAAGCGATCCGTCATTCTTTCCCACTTAATCAGTATGTTGGACCTGTGCGCCATAATGCTCTGCGCTTGCTGCAGCATGGCGAAGAATAAGTAAGCGACGTATTCATGTAAGAATGCCTGGTAGCCTGAGGTAGCTTTCCGGAAGAGAAAGGAAAGGGAGAGAGGATAAGCCTTGCCTGCTTCTTATTCGTGTGATACAATAAAAGTACTGTTTTTGGCTTTTCGAACGTGTATCACGCATTAGGAGGTGTAACTGTGGAAATTTTCTTGAAAATTTTGCTTGTCATTTTTTCTATCGGTTTGATTAGCATTGTGCTTCTGCAGAAAGGGAAAAGTGCCGGCTTGTCAGGTGCCATCTCCGGCGGTGCGGAACATCTATTCGGAAAGCAGAAGGCACGCGGTCTGGACTTGTTCCTGCAACGTGCAACGGTTGTATTGGCAGGAGGATTCTTTATCTTGTCACTGATCGTAGCTTATTTCCTTAAAGGTTAATTCCCATTCGTAAGCAAAGCGAGGACATGCTCCTCGCTTTTTTTGTACCCATTTTTCCGGCGAAGACAAGAAACTTGTTACGATGTGGATCGAACGGAAAAAATGTAGGAAAAGCGCCGGGATGTAACGATTTTATTTCGTGTATACTAGGTTATATATTGTTATACTGTATCATGCAGGTCATGGCAAGGTGAGGTGAAGGAATGGTAACAGAACAACAGTTGTTGGACTTTATGCGTGAAACCGCTTATAAGCCGATGACCTATCAAGAGCTGGAGCAGCATTTCGATATTGAAGGCGCTTCAGAGTTCAAGGCATTTCTGAAAATGTTGAATCAAATGGAAGAAGAGGGTAAGGTGCTGCGCACTCGTACAGACCGCTACGGTGTGCCGGAGCGTATGAACTTGCTGCGTGGTCGCTTGCAGGCGCATGCCAAAGGCTTCGCATTCTTGATTCCGGAAGAAACGGGGCACCCCGATGTATACATTCACGCGAATGATTTGAAGACTGCGATGCATGGGGATACCGTGCTTGTACGCGTGACGAATAAAGGCTTTGACGGCGCTCGATTGGAAGGCGAAGTTGTGCGCATTGTGAAGCGTGCAGTGGAGCGTGTTGTCGGCCTTTTTCAAAATTACGAATCGTATGGATTTGTCATTCCAGATGACAAGCGGATCAATCGCGACATCTTCATTCCGAAGGAAGATATGCATGGCGCGGTTACCGGGCAGAAGGTCGTTGTCCATATTGTAAGCTATCCGGAAGGAAGAGCAGCAGCGCAAGGTATGGTGGCCGAAATTCTTGGTCACAAGGATGATCCTGGCGTTGATATTTTGTCCGTCATCCGTAAGCATCAGCTTCCGGAGGCGTTCCCTGATGAAGTGATGGCAGAAGCAGAAGCTGTGCCGGATTCCATAACCGAGGAAGAAATCATCAGTCAGCGACGCCGTGATTTACGGGGCATGAATATCGTCACGATTGATGGAGAAGATGCGAAGGACTTGGATGATGCGGTATATGTAGAGCAGCTTCCGAATGGACATTACAAGCTTGGCGTCCATATTGCAGACGTCGGCTATTATGTGAAGGAAGGTTCTGCGCTGGATCGCGAGGCATATGCTCGCGGCTGCAGTGTGTATCTGGTGGATCGAGTTATTCCGATGCTGCCGCATCGATTGTCCAACGGAATATGCTCCCTCCATCCGCGTGTGGATCGTTTGACATTGTCCTGCGAGATGGAATTCGATGAGAAGGCGAAGCTCGTGAAGCATGATGTATTCCCGAGTGTAATTCGTACTGTTGAGCGTATGACGTACACTAATGTACGGAAAATCGTTGAGGATGAGGATCCTGAGGTATCAGCACGCTACGCTTATTTGGTTGACAGCTTCAAGCTGATGAAGGAATTGGCGCTGAAGCTCCGCCAGAAGCGGATGAACCGTGGCGCAATTGATTTCGATTTTGTGGAATCGAAGGTGTTGGTTGATGAGAAGGGCGTACCGACCGATATCATCAAGCGGGAACGTACGATTGCGGAGCAGATTATTGAAGAGTTCATGCTGGCAGCTAACGAGACGGTTGCGGAGCATTTCCACTGGCTCAGAGTTCCGTTCCTATACCGGATTCATGAAGAGCCGAATAGTGAGAAGCTGTTCAACTTCATGTCCTTCGCAGCGAACTTCGGATATGTTGTTCGAGGCAAGGGCAATTCGGTACATCCTCGTTCCTTGCAGATGCTGCTCGAGGAAATTGAGGGAACGCGTGAGCAGACTGTGATCAGCACGATGATGCTTCGCTCAATGAAGCAGGCGAAGTATGATGCGGAGATGACAGGCCACTTCGGACTAGCTGCTGAATTCTATTCGCACTTCACATCACCTATCCGCCGTTACCCAGACTTGGTCATTCACCGAGTCATGCGGGAAGTGATGGATAATGGAGGAGCGTTGCCTGAGAAGCGCTTGGAGCAGCTACATGCGCGCATGCCGGATATTGCGCAGCAGTCCTCAGAGCGTGAGCGGGTAGCCGTTGATGCAGAACGCGACACAACAGCGCTGAAGAAGGCAGAATTCATGCTCGATAAGGTCGGCGAGGAATTTGACGGCATTATTAGCAGTGTGACAAGCTTCGGGATGTTTGTTGAGCTGGATAATACGGTTGAAGGGCTTATTCGACTAAGTGAATTGAATGATGATTATTACCACTTCCATGAGCAGCATATGGTGCTGATCGGGGAACGGACGGCAAATGTATTCCGTATTGGCGATGAAGTTCGTATTCGGGTAGCTCGTGTCAATATGGATGAGCATACGATTGATTTTGAGCTGATTGAGAGCAAGTCTCGCCATAACGGACGTGAATTCGGCTTCGACATCCGGAAAAAACGTGGTCGCGGTGGATTTGGTGCCGAAGGACGCGGTGGAACTGGACGTAGCGACTATAAGGGCCGTAAGGATGGAAAAGGCGGCCGTCCAGGAGAACGCGACCGTGGTGGACAACCGCGAAATGGCCGCGATGCGGATAGAGGAGCAAGAGGCGGTCGTTCGGATCGACTGGGCGGTCGAGATAGTCGTCCGACAGAACGTTTCGATCGTGGTCGTCGTGCAGATCAGCCTGCTGGTCAAGGTACACGTGGAGACGGTCGTGTAGATCGGCACGCTGGTCAAGGCATGCCTGGAGCTGGTCGTGCTGATAGACGTGTCACTGGCATAGATCCTGCGGAACAGCAAGCTTATGAACAGTATGGTGCTTCTTCGACCCAACAGTTGCGTGGGGGTTACGGACGAGATCAGCACCAGCATGAGGAGCGATTGGAGCGGGATGCTCGTTATGAGCGTCACAACAATGGTGATGCTGTGGAGCAAGAGGCCGACGCATTCGCTGGCGATTGGTATAACCAAGGCGAATTCCGTGAGCAGCAGAGGGGCCGCCGTGGACGCAAAGGACGGCGCGAAGAGCAGGGTCGTGGAGTCAATCCATATGAGAAGTCATCAAGTGCACCTCAGCCACGCGGTAAGGGTGGCATTAACTTTGGCGCAGGCCAAGGGAATGCGGAGCGTCCAGCCCCAGCGAAGAAGGAGTATGATGACTCCAATTGGGTAGATCGTCTCATTGCAGATGCGGAACAAGAAGCTGATCGTCCACGCTCCTTCGACTTTGGCTCTGGCCGAGGCGGTTATGGTCGATCAGGTGGCAATGATCAGGGCGGTAGAAAACCAGGGCGTGATGGAGGCTCCTATCGAGGTAGCGGCACATCTGGCGGCAAGAAGGGGCGGAGAACGACGTCCGAAAGCGGGATCTTCATTGGTGAAGATGCGGCAAAGGCTCGTAATCAAGGCGAATCTGCCCACAAAGTAGCAAAGCAGAAGGGGAAAACAAACAGCAAGACTGCAAAGTTTGTTCGTAAGAAGCGATAAGTTTTCCGTTTTCTAACAAGTAAGAAATAACGGCTTTGGTTCCGCTTAAGAGCGGGACTGGGGCCGTTTATTATTTTCTGTGAGATGGAAGCTGGGGTTTCGATTTCAACGCTTAGGTGGGCATACGGACAATCAAACGGAATACATATGATACAATGTACATATCTTAGGAGACGCTGCTTTTTACTTCGTTAGAGAGGTGAGTAAGATGAGCCCTTCAGATATATCGATGTATCATGTTATGCTGCGTATGGTGCTTGCATTAGTGCTAGGTGGCTGTATTGGATTGGAACGGGAGAAGCGAAGTCAGGCTGCAGGGCTAAGGACGCACATGTTGGTGAGCCTCGGATCGGCGCTTGTCATGCTCATATCGGTATACGGATTCCCAGATTTAAGCGGTGATAATAAAGCCGCTGTGGATGTGGCGCGAATTGCGGCTCAGGTCGTCAGCGGCGTTGGCTTCCTTGGAGCAGGGACGATAATACGCAATGGAACTAGTGTGAAGGGGCTAACGACAGCTGCTTCCTTGTGGGTTTCGGCGGCGATTGGGCTTGCTTGCGGCTCTGGCTTTATTTCTGCGGCCTTATTCGGTTGTGCCTTATCTCTCGTCGCTTTGTGGCTGCTGAATAAGTATGATATTAAAAATAGGGTTGCACATCGA
The DNA here is from genome assembly GCF_001680695.1 of Paenibacillus sp. KS1. Classification (NCBI taxonomy): domain Bacteria; kingdom Bacillati; phylum Bacillota; class Bacilli; order Caryophanales; family Paenibacillaceae; genus Paenibacillus; species Paenibacillus sp. KS1. The sequence goes on from NZ_MAIS01000037.1 coordinate 59,632, forward strand.
ATTCACGAGCTGGGAGTTGTTGTGGAGGAACGTGAAGGATGGCTGTCAGAATTGACAAAGGTTGCAGAGGAGCAGGGACTTACGGTACGAAGCATTCGCATGCGGCCGGAGCGCAATGTAGGGAAGTCATGGACGAAGTGGCTTGGAGCGGGACAGGGCTCAGAACAGAAGGATAGAAGCGACCACTTGTCTGAAAGCGATATGGAAGTCGTCAGGGAGGGTGGCCACCCCGAAGACATGGATGACAAAGAGCGAACCTTGGCAAGTGCAAGACATTTGCAAATTGAACTGAAGGTGCTGTCTGAGGATATAAAATCGGTAGCCGTATGCTGCGAGGCGATACTTCGATTACAGGGAGTCTCGGATGTTCATATGTTATCGTAATTGGAGTTGCTTTACGATTACGAGATATGAATTGAAGAACACCTTAAGCCAAACATAGTCTGTGCTTATTCTTGCCTAATATCATTTGAATCCGATATGTTTCTTGCTTGAGTCGAGGGTGTTCTTTTTGGTACAATATACTTCTAAGCAACAAGCTATAGTGACGTGGTTCAAAGCAATTTTGCCTTGTTCACTTGGTGATGATGTCATTGTCGTAACGTTGGAGGGCAATCATGGGTAAGAAGAATGATAATAAAGTTTTAGCCCAAAATAAGAAGGCGTCCCATGATTATTTTATTGAGGACACTTATGAAGCGGGCATGGTGCTGACAGGGACAGAAATTAAGTCGCTGCGCATGAGCAAAGCGAACATTAATGACTCCTTTGCTACGATTCGCGGTGGTGAGGCGTTTATTCACAATATGCATATTAGCCCATTCGAGCAGGGTAATCGACACAATCCTACTGATCCGACGCGTGCGCGCAAGCTGCTGCTGCACAAAGAGCAGATCAACAAGCTGATCGGGCAGACGAAGCAGGAAGGGTACACGCTCGTTCCGTTGAAGGTATACGTTCGCAACGGGTATGCGAAGCTGCTGATTGGACTCGGACGAGGCAAGAAGAACTACGATAAGCGTGAAACGGCTGCGAAGCGGGATGCGGATCGTCAAATTCAACGCGCGCTGCGTGAGAAGCAGAAGTATTAAGGTTTGCTTGAGGCATAATGCGATTTTTTGCTACTGTTGCTAGCAGTATTCCTTTTGGATCATTTGTACCAAGGAAATGGCATGTAGCACTGGCAACAAGTTGACTAACAACTTTCGTTTGAGTGTGTTATAATAAACGTGTCGGTAACGAACTACTGCACAGTATGGTATCGCTGCTGACCGAATACGAACATCATTGACAACTGAATAGTGTGGAAGGATACACTATCTGTGTCTTAACTAGATTCTCTTTAATTCAAGACTCTATTCCCCTGATGGGCGAGGCTCGCTTATCACTTATGGGGGCGTTCTTGGATTCGACGGGGATAGTTCGGGCTCGGGTAGCGGGTAGTGGGGACGCGTCCACTTCATCAACGCTAAAGCCATTTAAACGGCAAACAACAAACAAACTACGCTTTCGCAGCTTAATAACCTGTGAGCGTGCTTCTACTCTGCATCGCCCATGTGCCGAGATAGGGGCTCAACTTTTAGTGGGATACGCTGTCACATCTCCGCCTGGGGTGTGCTGAAGAAGACAATCAGGCTGACCCAAAGCATAGCCGGTTACGGGGCGATGCTCGGGTGACATCAAAACTGTGACTACACCCGTAGAAGCTCGTGTTGCGTTATCTTCGGACAGGGGTTCGAATCCCCTCGCCTCCACCATCATTAAGCCGACC
>NZ_MAIS01000342.1:0-327 GCF_001680695.1 Paenibacillus sp. KS1
CTACGCAAAGTAGATAAATATATCGATTTCTCATTCATTGATAAAAAGGTACGTCCTCTTTATTGTGCAGACAATGGACGACCTGCTATTGACCCTGTTGTGCTGTTTAAAATGATCTTTCTTGGTTATTTTTATGGCATTCGTTCGGAACGTCAGCTTGAACGTGAAATTCAGACTAATTTGGCCTACCGTTGGTTTTTAGGCCTTGGTCTAACGGATAAAGTACCAGACCATTCCACCATCAGTTGGAATCGTCGTACCCGTTTTAAAGACACAGATATTTTTCAAGATGTCTTTGATGAGATTGTGCTTCAAGCCATTCAGCAC
>NZ_MAIS01000123.1:0-11777 GCF_001680695.1 Paenibacillus sp. KS1
GAGTTCTTGCAACCTTCTCGGTGCTGAAAACCGACTTTCAGACACTAATTTATGGTCGCTTTTGATCACGAAGATTGCTCAGGATGTACCCTGTCGTCAGCCTTTGTCTGCACCTGCCGTCATCCCATGAATGAGATACTTCTGGAAATACATGTACAGGAACGTAATCGGCAGCGCTACAAGAACGGCGCCAGCAGCGAAGGTCGTAAAGCTTGAATTCGTCTCGTTCGCCACCATGTTGTACAAGCCTTGGGCTAGCGTCATCTTCTCAGATGATCTGAGCACGATTTGCGGCAGGATAAAATCCATGAATGGCGTAATGAAGCTGTTCAATGCAACAAACGTAATTGCCGGCAAAGACAATGGCAATATGATTTTGAACATCGTCTCAAGGTGGCCCGCGCCATCAATATAGGCCGCTTCCTCCAAGCTTTTCGGAATCGTGTCGAAATGGCCCTTCATGACCCAAGTTCCCATCGAAATAGAACCGCCCGCATAGATGAGAATGAGACCCAAATGCGTATCGAGCAGCTTCGTCTGCATCAGCAGCACGAAGATTGCCATGATGGACAGAAAACCCGGAAACATTTGAAGAATGAGCAATGTCATTAACCCTTGCTTTCTCCCTTTGAATCGAAAACGGGAAAATGCATAGGCCGTCGCTGCCACCAATGTCGTTGACAATGCCGCATTCGCAAGAGCGATCGTGACTGTGTTCGAAAACCATAGCACGAAATCCGTATTTCGAATCAGTTCTGTATAATGAGCGAGCGTCGGCTGATCAGGAAACATTCGGCTTACCATTAAGGAATTGCCCGGGTTAAGCGAAGTTCCGATAACCCAAATCAACGGATATACCGTTGTCAGGAGCAGCACGGCAAACACCGCGTAAATGCCCGCCACGACCAAGTTGTTCAGCAATTTAGACATTTAGACCATATCCTCTTCTTGAGTTATCTTCATCCGCCGATAGTTCCATAAGGAGAATACCGTGATAAAGACGAACATAATGATCGAGACGGCAGACGCCATATTGAACTGGCTTTGATTCAACGTCATCTTGAATATCCAAGAGATTAAAATATCTGTGCTGCCCGCGTAATAATAATCAGGCTGGGTCGGATTGCCGTCCGTTAGCATGTAGATCAAATTGAAGTTATTGAAGTTAAAAGCAAATTGCATGATTAAAATCGGTGCCGTCGCCGCTAACACCAACGGAAGCGTCAGCTTGACGAATCTCTGCGTTCCCGTTGCTCCATCCACAGCGGCAGCTTCGTACAAATCCCGCGGCATTGTCGTTAATACCCCTGACATCAATGCCATCAGGAACGGAGTGGAGAACCACAGGTTCACAAGCAGAATCGTAAACTTGGCCATCGTCGGATCAGACAACCAAGGTACTGGCTCTAATCCGAGCTTGGTGATCATATCGTTCACAGGCCCGAACGAACCGTTCAGCAGCACCCTAAATACCAGAATCGATATAAATTGCGGAACCGCCCACGGCAAAATGAACATCGTACGCCAAAACTTTTTGAATTTCACTTTGGGATGGTTCACCATCAATGCTAGCAGAAGCCCACTAAAAAAGACGGACACCGTAGAGGCCGCAGCCCAGATGATGTTCCACACCGAAATGCCGAAGAAGGTGTTGCGCCACGCTTCTTGTGCAAATAAATCATAAAACGAGCTTAGCCCCGTCCAATCTACTAGGTTGCGGTCGGGAATATGGTTCGGAGCCGAATAGTTCGTGAAGGCAATCAGCACATTGAAGATGAGCGGCACTACCGTTACGAACAGCACGAAGCAGATAGAAGGCAGCAGCAGCAGATATGGGAAATGCCGAAGCTTCGTCTGCTTGATGGATTCGATGAACCCCGGAGCAGGGTGTCCTTCATCCCGCAATGCTCCGTTTCTCTTTGCGTCATAAATATTCAGGACATAGCACCCGGCGAACAAGAGAATGAGCACCAACGTAATAAGTCCTTCAATCATCATGAAAATAGAATGATCGCCTTCGAACACTTGTCCGGCAACCACCTTCGTAGGCGCGTCGCCTAACGTTATCAGCCCTCTAATTCCTCGATAAGCAATCGGATAGTAGATCCAAAAGAATAACTGTGCCGCGATCATCCACAGCAAGCCCTTCATATACTGCTTGTTGTACAGCTGGCCTAATCCGATACACACAGCGGAGAATACAGCCGCTTTCGTCCGATGCCGACGGGCACCTGTTGTCAGTTCCATTCGGAAGACCGCCTTCGTCGATTTTTTTAGATGTAGTTCAAAAAGTCAGCTTTTGATTACAATGTGATTGAGCTATTTTTTTGTCTGAATCGCTGTATTGATCTGCTCGACTGCCTTCTTTAAAACTTCGCCTGGTTGTTGATTGTCATTCCATATTGCAGCAAGGGCAGCCCCCGCCGGCACCCATACGTTGCCCATTTCTGGGATGGACGGCATTGGAGCAGAATGCTTCGTTTGTTCCAGAAAGGCAAGTGCGTTCGCATTCCCCTTGATGCTCGGCTCCTCCATCATGTCTTGTCTCGGCGGCAGTTGTGTTGTCATTTCATATCGCTTGACGAGATTTTTGCGAGAGGTCGCATAGCTCGCGAACAGCTTCGCAGCAACCGGATATTCGGTATAGGAACTCACATACAGCGCCCGGATGCCGGACATGCTTCGTGGATGTTCTCCATTAGGCAGCAGAGGAAGCGGCGCCACTCCGAAATCGATGCCCGCGCTCTTCACGTCCGTCATGAGCCAAGGCCCTCCTATGATAGCAGCTGTTTTCCCTTCCATGAAAAATCCGGTAATGATATTGTCGTTCATATCGTTGCTGTTGACAGGCAGTATTTTTTTCAAAGATTGAAAGAACTCGGCTCCTGCAATCGATTCCGCATTGCTCAAGCCGATATCGCCAGCATCCTTCCCTCCATTGCCAAAGATGTATCCCCCGTAGCCTGCTAGAAACGAGTAAGATTGATATAACTGACCTACATTCCACATAAAGGCGTACTGTTTGTTTTTTGGATCGTTATACGTTTCAGCGAACCGAATGAGCTCTTGGTAAGTGGCAGGAGCTTTACTCAGCAGTTTTTTATTGTAGTACAGCGCATACGTATCGATTGCGGTTGGAAAACCATAGAACACCCCATCATAGCTGACACCCTCTAGGGCGGAATCCATAATTTGATGTTTCATTTGTTCGTCGTATACATCATTTTGCAGCACGAGCCCTGCCATGACTGCATTCCCCAAATGATCATGCGGCGCGGAAAACACGTCGGCTCCGATTCCGGCCGGTCCATCTGTCGTCAGCTTCGTGACAGCGTCGATTGACGGAACCGCCACTACTTTTACACCAATCCCATATTCCTGTTCGAAATCTTCTGCGACCGCTTTCAAAAAATCCAGTTCAGGCCCCTTCGATTCCCATACAAGCAAATGGGCTCCCTTCTCCGGCTGCAATCCGGCTTGCCCTTCTCCCTGATATGCATTCTTCCCTCCAGCTTCCGATGATGTTGAGGTCGCATGCTGTACGCCGCAAGCCGAGAGCAGCATCATGATGCACAATGAGACCATCAACATTGAAATGAAGAAGCGTTTAGACACTTTCTTCCCCTCCCATCTATTGGTTGTTGTTAACTTAAACGTTTAAGTAATTTCAGTAACATGATAACTTTAATTGCCCGATGCCGTCAAATAAAAATTGTGGAGCCAGGGACAACATGAAGAAAATAAGCTGTTGTTCGTAGTAAGTTCCAAAAACAAAAACCCCCGTATCCGCTAGGGACACGAGGGCTATGACGATATGAATGTGGGTATTAGCAATCAAAATACAAGCTATATTCTTGCGGATGGATGCGGATCGCTACGGATTTGGCTTCCTTGCGTTTGATATGCAAATAATTTTCGATAAATGCTTTGGTAAATACGCCGCCTTCAAGCAAGAATTCATAGTCAGCTTCAAGCGCATCAAGTGATTCTTCCATCGTCGCTGGAACGCTGCGAATCTCACGCTTCTCCGCATCCGACAGTTCGTAAATATTGCGGTCATACGGCCCATAGCCAAGCACTGTAGGATCCAGCTTGCGCTTGATTCCGTCGAGACCTGCCATCAACATCGCAGCAAAGGCCAGGTATGGATTCGCCGTAGAATCCGGTGTACGGAATTCAATCCGACAGCCCTTCGGTGTAACCGCCGCTACCGGAATACGTACAGCCGCAGAACGATTGCCTTTCGAGAACACAAGATTTACAGGCGCTTCATATCCCGGCACAAGTCGCTTGAAGGAGTTCGTGCTCGGATTCGTCAATGCGATAAGCGCTGGCGCGTGGTGCAAAATTCCGCCGATATAATGCAGTGCCATCTCGCTCAAGTTCGCATAGCCGCCCTTTTCATAGAACAACGGTGTATCGCCGTTAAAGATCGATTGATGCACGTGCATCCCGCTTCCGTTATCCCCAAACAGCGGCTTCGGCATGAAGGTCGCTACTTTCCCGAAGCGGCGTGCCGTGTTGTGCACAATATATTTATACTTCATCAGGTTATCTGCAGTACGCGTCAGTGAATCAAAGCGGAAGTTGATCTCGCCTTGCCCTGCCGTTGCAACCTCATGGTGGTGACGTTCAATGCGAAGTCCTGCTTCTTGCAGCAGGCTGCACATCTCACTGCGCAAGTCTTGTTGTGTATCGATCGGCGCTACGGGTACATATCCGCCTTTTGTATGAATCTTGAAGCCCAGGTTCCCTCCCTCTTCCTTACGGTTCGTGTTCCAAGAAGCCTCTTCGGAATCGACGAAGAAGGAAGAACTGTTCATTGTATTCTCATAACGAACATCATCGAAGATGAAAAATTCAGATTCTGGCGCAAAGTAAGCATCCGTGCCTACTCCTGTGGTTGCCAAATACTCTTCCGCCTTCTGTGCAATGCTGCGAGGATCACGCTCATAACGCTCGCCGTCAGGCGTGAAGATGTTGCACATAATAATGAGCGTCGGACGTGCCGTAAATGGATCGACATAACTGCTCTCCGTATCTGGCATCATGACCATATCGGATTCTTCAATTCCACGGAAACCAGTAATCGAGGAACCGTCAAACGCAACGCCGTTCTCGAACGTGCTCTCATCCACTTCGGATGCAGGCAAGCTGATATGATGCGCACGACCTAACAGATCGATAAAACGAAAATCCACATACTCAATTTGTTTCTCTTTCATTAACTCCAACACGGTATTGACTGACATCTCGATTCCTCCCCAATCCGAACATTTCATATTCTTTTCATCCGAATGTTCACTTTGTATTATTTGTTGAAATCATTATATGTAGCAGGATGCTCTTTCGTCAATACTCATGTAAGGTATTTTTTTATTGTATGTAAGGTTATCTAACATTAAAATTGATTTCATTCCCTACACACCTTAAATACTCATGATCATTCCGGTATATTTTAGACTAACTTCATCAATACCTGATCGTTTGAACTAATTTTTATCAACACACTACGTTTCGGTACATAACCTATCATTCATTTTATTTGCACAATCACACATATAGATAAGTTTTATCATTAAAAATTTCAGCTGCTTCAATTCCTTACTCGTCTAAGAAATCATCTTTTATATCCGTATTTTTTCATGCTTACACCAGCATCAACTTTTACACCTGGAGGTTCATCGATCAATCTCCATTCCTGAACGCATTCGAGATTTCCCAAGGAAACCGGGCTACAAAAGTGATTCTGAGGTTAACGCTTAATTGAGGATAAATAAAAACAGGATGGGCAAATAAATCGCTCCATCCTGTTACGTCTATGATTCTTTATAATTCTTCACGGTAATGACAGTTTCAAATTCAAAGGTTTCTGGCAGATGGTCGGCGTAAGAGTACTCAAAGGTGCGTCCGTCAGTCAGGTAGGCTACCTGTTCGACCCGCATCAGGAAATCCTGATCCTGCACGTCCATAAACTGCTTTTCCCTTTCATCTGGGCGAATTCCTTTGACCCGGACAATCGATGTCCCCACTTCAAGACCAAGCTTGTTTTGTATGTGCGAGTATATTGATTGCTCTAGAACCGAAGCTTCAACACCTGGTATGACCGAAATCGGCATCCATGTATGCTCCATAATCGTTGGAATACCGTGAATGATGCGGAGGCGGATGATTTTATAGACAAAATCGCCGGCTGCAATCCCCAATTTTCCGGCAATGGTTTCATCTGCGCCGACAATCACAAACTCGATGATCTTGCTTTCAACCTCACTGCCGTATACAGCTTTCGTACCGGTTAAGGTCTGAATCATTCGCGCCTTCTCCTGCTGATGCCAATCCTGTACCACCGTTCCACTGCCCCGTCGGCGGATGATGTAGCCGTCACGAACCAACAGATCCAACGCCTTTTTGATGGTGAGAACCGACACACCGAATTCTTCAGCAAGGATCGGGCTGCTTGGGATTTTCTCATTGACTTTATACTCACCGTCTAAAATCTGCTGTTTGATTTTTTGGTAAATGGCGAGGTATTTTACTTGCGTAGACCCGCTTGCCATTTCCTCGCCTCCTATGTGCTGGATGTTCTGCTTAGACACCTTCTATTCATTCAACTGCAATGCCTCAAGCTTATAAACGGAAGGGGATGGTGCTGCAAATCCGTTCTCCAAGATTTCCATGCTTGTTATCGCTTCTTCGTCTTTCACAAGCTTTGCTGCGCCATGTACGATGGTTTCATACGCTGCATCATAGAAACGTCCGTAATCGCCAAGCGGAGTTTTGATTTGTTTTTCAATCCAATCACCGTTCGCGTTCCGGTATTTTGCAATGCCATAGTACATCGGTGAATCTTCACCAAAGCCTGCACTCTCAGGCATAATGCCTGCTTTCAGATCATTTTCCTGCTGATCTTCACCGTACTTGATGAATGAGCCATTTGTTCCGTGAACGATAAAGCGCGGATAATTTTTTGCTACGACATGGTTGGTTTTCAGTTTAACTTTCAGTTGGTGTCCGTAATGAAGATCCACATCGAAATAGTTATCAACCGCACCTGCCACTTCATTATTGCGAATATCGTAGGTCACCACATCTGGACGTCCGAATAGCGAAACCATGCGATCCATCATGTGAATACCCAATCCATAGAATGAACCTTCTTCTTTCGCACCTTCGCGGCTGATTGAACCAGGACGGAAATAATCAATATGCGATTCAACTTCCACAATGTCGCCAAGGAAGCCTTGTTCAACGACCTGCTTCACAGCTAAGAAATCACCATCGAAGCGACGGTTTTGGTAAGGCATCACGACTACACCTTTTTCGTGGCCTAGAGCTAATAATTCTTTCGCGTGTTCAACGGTATCGCAGAATGGTTTTTCAACGATAACTGATTTCCCTGCAAGTATAACTCGTTTCGCCAATTCGTAGTGCGTGTGTGCTGGCGTACAGATCGTCACCAATTGAATTTCTTTGTCATTCAATAGTTCGTCCAAATCAGTGATGAAGGCAATACCCTTTTCGCGATATGGAGCCGCTAATTGTTCGTTAACATGCCGGACATAAATTGTTTTTACCTTTATATGCTTACGCGTATTCACGTAAGGTAAGTGATAACGGTTGGCTGACTTTCCAAACCCGATAAAGCCCATTGTTAATGTCATATGATAAAACTTCCTTTTTTCAAATTCACTTCTAAGCATATTATATATATTTTGATTTAAAAGTATATAGTTTTATATTTGAAAGGATATAAAAAAGAGGCAAACCCAATGATGTAGGTCTACCTCTTACCTCTCGCTTCACGCCTTACGTCGCCTTTATTTTTCCCACGTATCAAAAAAGGCTGGCTCCATCTTCTTCGTATCGAACGACTTGCCGCATAACGGAGCAAGCTGCTCCAACTCGCGCAGCAGGCCAGCGAATTGATCCGGGAAGAGGGACTGCACCCCATCGCCTGTCATCGAATTGTCTGGATCGGTATGCATTTCAATAATAAGACCGTCCGCACCAGCAGCCACAGATGCCTTTGACATCGTCTCTACCAGTTCGCGGCGTCCTGTCGCATGGCTTGGATCGGCAATGACCGGCAAGTGGCTAAGCTGCTTCATAACCGGAATTGCAGTCAAATCAAACGTATTCCGTGTATACGTCTCGAATGTGCGAATACCGCGCTCACACAGCATGACATTTGGATTGCCACCTGCCAATATATATTCCGCAGCATTAAGCCACTCGTCATAAGTTGCGCTAAAGCCACGCTTAAGGAGCACTGGCTTGCCGCACTCTCCAAGCTTGCGCAGCAGATCGAAGTTCTGCATATTCCGTGTGCCTACCTGCAAAATATCCGCATGCTCCGCACAAATATCTACATATTCAGGCGTCATCACTTCTGTAATGGTAAGAAGTCCGTGCTTCTCGCCCGCTTCCTTCATCATCTCTAGCCCTTCCACGCCTATGCCTTGGAAGCTGTACGGTCCCGTACGCGGCTTGAATGCTCCTCCGCGCAGAACTTGTCCGCCTGCTGCTTTCACCAACCGTGCAATCTCATTGATTTGAGCAGGTGATTCAACCGCACACGGCCCTCCCATAACTACCAAATTGCCGCCGCCGATTTTCACGCCGCGTATTTCAATTACCGTATCTTCCGGATGAAAGTCACGACTTGCCAGTTTGTATGATTTCGTAATTTTAACCACGTTCTCTACGCCCTTCATTTGTCTAAGATGTTCTGCCAGCTTCGGCTCCGCATGTCCAATTATCCCAATTACCGTATGAGCCGTGCCACGGGATATATGAACTTGATTGCCTTGCCCTTCAATGATGCTGGCTATATTCGCGATCTGTTCTTCAGATGTCTCATTATTTACAATAACAATCATGATTGTACACCCTTTCTATGCGTAGTGCCAGTTAACCCCTTAAAGCAGAAATGCGTTGATCGATGACACTTCTTATTGTAGTTTTACTTTTACATTTACTTTAGTACTTTAATGCGTATAAGCTTTTATGCTTTTAACTGTTAAAGAAACTATACAGAACAACTACCGGATCGTCAACCCTTTGTTGCAATAATTTTCAGAAAAATAAGAAAAGAAGCCGAACGTAACGCACGACTTCTTATCATCCCTATTTATACTAGTTACACAGCTTACGAGGTAACCTGAATCTTCATTTCCAGCGCTTTGTGGTAGTCCTTTATCATGTTGCGTTTTTTATCCTCTAGAGACATCCCGTTCTTATTGACAAAAAGGGTATATGGTTTCACGGTAATAAATTTAGTCCCCAAAGTGGATGGAGCATACATGATCTTTTCATTATATTCCTTTTCCGGCTTTTTCGCGTAAACGCCCAGCATGGATTGCTCTAATACTTTGCCTTTATCGTCTACGATTTCGTAATACATTTTGGATTGATGATACTCATTCGGCCGCTTCGTGCTGCTGCTTGGAATTTCTCCCTTGCTGTGAATCTGCAGCATTGTCGTCGCGTCGGTCATTCGCAGATTTATTACTTCGTAACTGAATTTCTGCGTATTTTTCTTTGCATTCGGCTGTATGTTAATATCCCGTTTGGAGATATTTTTCACTGGAATGACTAGGGACACCTCTGCTGCCTCAAACTTCGCATTAATTGTCAGCTCGAACTCATTCAGAAGAATAGGCTCTCCCGTTTTCGGATCGATGGCATTTGTAAACTCAACCATGCACATATTATTCTCTTTTCCATTTTCCACAGGAACCGAACTTGCCATCATCGATAGCTTGTCCACCTGTAGCGGCTGTCCGTTTATCAGATAGCTCTTACTAGCATATAGCGGATTCTCTCCGCCTTCGGCCTTCAACACCATGACAAAGCGGGCACCGTCGTACATAAGCTCAGGCACGATCAATGTAACTCCATCTTTTGTTGCCTTCGCATTTTTCACTGTGGTCAAGCCTTTTTTGCTGGCTGCCTTTGCCCCAGAGTCTCCCCACTCCTGTAACACACTCGATCCAGATGCCACTGCACTGGCCGTAGGCAAATTAACAACAGTCATTCCTGCTCCTGTACCCAATATAGCTGCCATACAAGTTACCGCTACCATCTTCTTCAATAATGATTGTTTATATGTACTCATTTCCACATTTCCTCCTTCATTCTTGGAATCACCTATTATATAGAACAACTTCAACCTCCTCATTTGTGACATTATTTTCTGACCATCGTTTCCGCAAGTTTGATTAAGTCTTCCTGAGTCAATGCATTTCCTTCATTGGTCATAATTCGAAATTGCTTGCCTTGTTCCGTCCATAGAAGTGTGTTTTGCTGCGGGCTATCCCGATATTCTGGCTGCAACTTTTGTCTTGCCTCTTCAGCAGTTTGATAATAATACCCTTTCTGGGCAGGGGACGCTTTGGAACCAAGTGCAATATATTCCAACAGCAACGTATCCTCACCGTTCATATATTTCAGTACAATTTGCCCCGCTTCCGTCCATTCATATTTCTTCGACAACACCGCTGCACCTTTCTTTTTGGCTTCTGCTCGCAAATCGTTCTTAAATTGCGGACTATATGGGCACCGTATTTCTGCTTTCGCAAAGGAATACCCTTCTGGCAGATTCGTAGGCTCTACTAATACGGTTCCTTTCAAATCAGTGGCCTTCTTCGAATAATTCTCATAGGTTTCAAATGAAGGGGCGACATGTCCGGTGAAGATAATTTCCTGCCCCTTGCTTTTCGTCTTTTCATTGTCGATAAATACGGCATAAGCATCATATGGATTTTGCTCAACCAGCTTGTGCAGTCTTGCCAACTCATCTTCAAAGACCTTCGGCTCTCCCGAAGGGCCTTTCACGGTATAGTCAATTGTACTCTTGGCTGGCGCCGCCTACGCGGCATTGTTCACATAGCTGAACATAAGCAACCCGCATATTGCTGCAATGGCTAGTTTTGACGTCATTTTCATAAACCAATTCTCCCTTGCACCTCTATTATGGAAATTTTCCTTTCATCTATATGAACAACTTAAAAACAAGAATTGTGACACAAATCGACTTTTTATCAAATAAATAAAAAAAATCCCTTAGAATAAGACTGGCTGTATCGCCGTCTTCTCCAAGGGTTGTAGTAGCGCATGAATTCGAATTTACGCATCGCTCTTTTTTGATCCACCGTCATCACGGTTCTCGTCAAATAACGATTTTAAATCCTCGATTTCCTGCGCATTTAGCTTTTTATCCTGCAAAAAGTTAGCCAGCATCGGCTTCAAAGCTCCGCCATACAGCTTTTTCATGAAGGATTTGGTTTCGGATCGCAGGTACTCCTGCTCGCTGATAAGCGGGAAGTACAAATAGTTTCGTTTCGACCCCTTCTCCAGCTTTGCACCGGCTGCTTCTTTCTGAACCAATCGGCTCAGGAGCGTCCGAGTCGTATTCGGGCTCCACTCCATCAAATCTGTCATTTGATTGACTACCTCAATGGAAGGACAATCGGGATGCGCCCACAATACGCGCATAACCTCCAGTTCAGCATCCGTAATAGGCGGTACTTTATTCATTCATGAAACCTCCAAACTTAATCGCTCAAGACCACACATGTAGTTATACCCATGCTATAATTGTACTTTTATAATGTCAACCTGTTTTATGTTTTTAACCTTATAAAAGCCCACGCATCCTATTCGGATAGCATGGGCTTGGACACAAGCTATTTCTTCACCATCGTTTTCGCGAGCTTGATTAGATCTTCTTTGGACATAGTGTTCGATTGAATAGTAATTTCTTTGTCTTTCACCCT
>NZ_MAIS01000146.1:0-8110 GCF_001680695.1 Paenibacillus sp. KS1
GTTCTAAGTAAAGCAACATATTTTTTAGAAATTGATTACCATAATGTGGTTAATGATAAAAGATACCTATTGCATAGCGAAAATGGAGCATTTGCAAATGAATTTAAGTAGAATCGATAAGCAACAATCATAAAGTGTATTTAACGGTAGATGCTGATACGTTATAGGAACTCAGCCACAACTCAAGAAAGTAAAACATTTATAATGAAGGAGCTTGTAAATGATCTCTACCTACATTCGACGCATTCAAGAAGTGTACCCCAATTTACATATTCAAGATGTTAAACAAAATGAGATCGGACAGAATAATGACGTATTTATTCTTAATCAATCTCTCGTCTTTAGGTTTCCTAAGTACAAGCAAGGATTAGAAAAATTAAAGCGAGAAACGGAGTTATTGGAATCAATCAGTAAAACTGTAGCGATGCCGATTCCCTATCCAGCCTATAAATCTTTTGATGAGATGGAGGTAGGTAAGGCTTTCATGGGCTATAAGCTGATTGAAGGTGCTCCTTTTTGGAAGGAAGAACTGATTAATATCAAAAGTCAAAACCTTACGAATACAATTGCCTCACAACTTGTTACTTTTCTAATTGAACTTCACTCTATGGATATACCGAAAGCTTTTGTTTCTCAAAAACAACATGAAAGTGTACATAGAACTATAGAAAATCTATATGTAAGAATTAAAGAGAAACTCTTTCCTTTTATGCGAGTAGATGCACAAGAAAAAGTAGCAGAGAACTTTATTGGATTTTTGAATAATCCGTATAATCAGAATTTGGAGCAAACCTTTATCCATGGAGACTTTGGAGCAAGTAATATCTTATGGGATCCAAAAGAAAACAGGATTGCAGGAATAATTGACTTCGGAGGTTCCGGACTTGGGGATCCAGCATATGATTTTGCGGGAATTCTCTCCAGTTATGGAGAAGAGTTTTTTGAAGTATGCACGGATTTGTACCCGAGTGGAAGACAAATTGCAGAACGAGTTCATTTTTATAGAAGTACCTTTGCTTTGCAGGAAGCTCTACATGGGCTAGATCATAATGACCAAGAAGCTTTTGAAAATGGAATTAAAGAATATAGATAGAACAACTGAGATAAGAGGGAGTTTTTTTCAATGGAGACAAATGTTCAAGAACAGAAATATGACCATCTGCCGTTAGGTGTATCTGGGCTAGGGGGGTGGTTGATTCTAGTACAAATCGGTCTTTACTTAACGATGATTCTATTAACGGTGCAACTATTCCAGCATTCATTACCTGCATTCAGATCCGATACATGGGAAGTACTAACGTCATTAACGTCACAATATTACCACCCTTTATGGGGACCTGTGCTTATTTTCGAGGCGATATATAATGTGCTATTTTTATTCTTCTGTATATTTATACTCATTAATTTTTATGGAAAGAAGTCAACATTACCGCGGCTAATGATAATTTTCTATAGTGTTAGTTTAATTATTGGGGTAATTGATTATCTATTAGTAATTCAAATTCCCTTAGCGAGTGAACTGGAAGATGGAAGCTCATTAAGAGATATAGTGAAATCTGTACTAACTTGTGCAATTTGGATTCCCTATTTTATGAAATCAGAACGTGTACATAATACTTTTATCAGGTGAATCGATGAGCCTATATAAGCGTCCTGGGGGAGCTGATTCCCGAGTTCTTGAGCGACTTCCAATTTCATCTTCTCATAAGGACGGAATCCTTTCCCAGCTATACTATTTCAGTTGTTGAGCTTCTTCGACCTTCAGCCTTCGGAAAAATAGGAGCCATATGGGTAATTAACTATACCTGGCCAGCTGCAGAGGAATATATTGTGGGTATCCTGTATCAAGGGCGTCTTGTTGGCTCACCATCCCCGGATTGCCTCGAAACATGCATAAAGATTGGAATGGCTTGTCGGGCGTTATGTGGCATCGCCGTCCCTTGCTTAGCTGCATGCTTCGCCGCTGAAGCTCCTGTCGCGCAATCTGCTAATCTTGTCTATGACGAAAGAAACTTATGAAGAAATCTGCCAGCTGCACTGTGGCATCAATCAAGCTGAGCGTGCATCGAGAGTACGGTGATCGGAAAGGAAGTTCAAATCAAAAGGAGGCGCACTCTAAATGAAAGCGACGGCACCAGCCCCATCTTGCAATAGCTGCACGTTAGCGATCAATGGAGCAATTCGGGATTTGAAAGCAGCGAAGCGATTTGTTGCTCATAGGAAACTTGAGCGTGCTGAAGATGCTTTGGCTAACAGCCTTCCAGACATCGCTCGAGCAATTCGAGCAATTAACCGGTTTGAGAAGCGAAAACGTGAAATATTAAAATAGGATTATGGATGGATGGCCAGTTACTGATTGTATCGGCAGCTGGCTTTCTAGCTCAATAAGGTGTATGTTCTAAAAAGAAAGGGCCATCCGGCAAAGGATGGCCTTTAAACATGCCGTTACCGACAGCGTGGGAACCGTACCATAAGTGAAGCGAAATATTTGACCTTTACTGCTTAGGACATGGAAAGACGCCCCAAGGGAGAGGGGCTCTACTGAATGGGAGGATTATTCTTAATAAGGGTGAGATTATCAATACCTTCCTTTTTAATGGCGTTCTATACGATTAATATTACGAATTGCCTTGGCAATGTCTGGGAGGCTATTAGCTAGAGCAGTTTCAGCCCGTTCCAATCTCCCACGAGAAAGAAATCGCTTTGCTGCTCGTAGATCCTTTATCGCGCCATTAATTGCGGTCTGGGCATACTGTGAACAGTCTAAACAAAACGGTGGTCTGCGCTGCGAAATAATCGCACTAGCTTTGCGTGTTTTAGCGATTTTACGGTTATTAGAATGTATGGTATAACCTCCTTTTTCCAGCAATATATGCTAGTCTAACTTCACTTGCCAAGGTTCGTATCACAGTAAGTGAAAATAAACGCTTCTGATATGAGTTGCATATGCAGCTCTTTTTTTTATTGTACTAACGGGAGCATTCCTATATTAAGTGAATGAAATGACCGAAATTTGACTACATAATCTTATGATTGAAGCCCAACAAACCCGAGATGTGTATTGTCGGGCTTTCTTCTTGGTTCGGGCTTATATCGTTGTGAAATCAAGAATAGGCTGCTCGTATTATGGCAATATAATAAAAACAAAAAGGAGAGATTCCCATGAGAAGAACGATAGCGGATTCCATTGTGGAATCCCTTCTGAACTCCGGCGTGAAGCGAATTTACGGCATTATCGGCGATTCGCTCAATGCCTTGCTCGATGCGATCCGTCGTTCTGGAGAAATAGAATGGATCCATGTCCGCCATGAAGAGGTTGCAGCGTTCGCAGCGGGCGCGGATGCCACCCTCAGTGGAGGAATCGCCGTATGTGCGGGTAGCAGCGGGCCAGGTAATTTGCATCTCATTAACGGATTGTACGATTGCCATCGAAACAGGGTGCCAGTACTTGCGATTGCCGCTCATATTCCGAGCAGTGAGATCGGCAGCGGCTTCTTTCAAGAGACCCGTCCGGACATGTTGTTTCAGGAATGCAGCTTCTTTTGTGAAGTCGTAACCGGACCGAAGCAAATGCCCCGAGCGGTTACGATGGCGATGCAAACCGCGACGGCAAGGTCGGGAGTGTCTGTCTTAGTTCTTCCAGGAGATGTAGCCGCTTTCGAATACGACGAAAGCCCCGTTCCAGAACGAGTCATCCATTCCACCCGTCCGATTGTCTGCCCTTCTACAGACGAATTGAAGACGCTTGCCGACTACTTAAACAAAGGCAAGAGGATCACCTTGCTGTGCGGTGCCGGCTGCGCGGGAGCTCATGCTTCGCTCATGAAGCTGTGCGAGAAGCTGCAATCCCCGATGGTCATAGCGCTGCGAGGAAAAGAATATCTGGAATACGACAATCCGTATTCCGTCGGATTAACCGGCCTCATTGGTTATTCTTCCGGCTACCATGCCATAATGGAATGCGATGTCTTACTCATGCTGGGTACCGATTTTCCATACCGGCAATTTTATCCGCAGGAAGCGACCATCCTTCAGGTTGATTTGGATTCCTCCCGACTAGGCCGGCGAACGACACTCGCATACGGGGTGTGCGGAGACGTAAAGACGACGGTCGAAATGCTGTTACCCCTATTAGAAGAACCGCACTCCCCTGATCATCTGCAGCACTTTGCGGCAGATTATGCCAAAGTCCGCGAGGAGCTGGACAAACTTGCAGATCCCGGCCGAGCGCCTATTCATCCGCAATTCCTCATGAAGGTAATCAGCGATCTCGCAGATGAGGATGCCGTTTTGACTTGCGATGTTGGGACGCCGACTGTGTGGGCAGCCCGATACTTGAACATGAATGGAAAAAGAAGGCTTATTGGCTCGTTTAACCATGGGACAATGGCGAACGCCATGCCTCAGGCGATTGGGGCGCAGGTTGCACAGCCGGGACGCCAGGTCGTATCACTGTCGGGGGACGGGGGACTCACCATGCTGCTCGGAGATCTATTGACCCTTCGTCAGCATAAGCTCCCGATCAAGATCGTTGTCTTTAATAATGGTGCGCTTGGATTCGTGGAATTGGAAATGAAAGCAGCCGGCTTTTTAGAATTCGGAACGGAACTCGACAACCCAAACTTTGCGGTAATGGCTCAAGCTATGGGAATCGAAGGAATCCGGGTTGAGGATCCGAACGACTTGGAAAGCGCCGTTCGTCGAGCGTTCGAACACAACGGTCCGGTAGTGCTGGACGTCGTCGTCAATCGTCAGGAGCTGGCTATGCCGCCGAAGATCAACTTCGAGCAGGCACGCGGATTTACGATGTGGATGCTGAAAGCTGTTTTGAACGGGCAAGGCAACGAAATCATCGAACTGGCGAAAACCAATCTCCTTCGGTAATAAATAGGAGCATTTTGAAGTGGTGACTGCACACATTATCTTGGTCGTATGGCTAAGTATCATCATTGTTGATGAATATCAAAATGAAGATCGCCTTTGCAACTATTTAAAACCACATTACTAACTATTGTCGGGTGAGAATAACGTATATGCTTAAAAGTCGCTTAGTTGCGGCTTTTTTTATTTTCACGATATATGTTCTTGCCAAGAATCAATGATAAGAACATATATTGTTTTACGTAAATGAAGACGGTTTTCAATTTCACATTTTCGCTTGAGACAAAACTGGACCTTATGGTAATAACTTTAGGTGGACAGGGAACTATGCCTTAAAAAATGATGCAGACTGAGTAATGGGGTTAAGCAAAAGGGTAGTATAATTCAACGCGTCTTTAATCCATAAAAAGCGAGCCTATCCCATTATGTGTTCAGTTTATATGATGTAGAAAATGCAGACCCAGCCTAAGATACGAGCTATCTTAGGCTGGGTCTTTTCGTATAAGAAATGGCCTCAAAATCTAGAAATAATAAATGCAAAGAACCTTAAATAATAATATAAGAAATCGTACATCTTCCAGACAAAGGAGGTCGAGTAGAGTGCGCGATTATCGTTACTATAAAGAAGTATGCACGGGGCTTCCGATGCCCTTTGCCTTCGTTGATCTGGATCTGTTGCAGCAGAATATTCAGAGCGTTCTCCACCTTGCGAATGGAAAAAAGGTCCGCATTGCGAGTAAATCGATCCGCTCTGTTGATGTGCTTCGGCGCATTCTACAGACAAACGCGCAGTTTCAAGGGATCATGTGCTTCACGGTACCCGAAGCACTCTATCTCGCGCAGCAAGGATTCACAGACTTGCTGCTAGGATACCCTGCGGCGGACGCACGACTGCTGGAGTCCGTCGCCATGCATCAGCGTGAAGGGCGCAGCATCACGCTGATGGTCGACTGCGAGACGCATGTCGAGCAGGCGGAAGCGGCAGCCGCCAAATATGGCGTGAGGCTGCCGCTCTGTGTGGACATCGATATATCGATCGATGTCTCTGGGCTGCACATCGGCGTATGGCGCTCGCCAATACGCTCTACAGCTGCGGCGCTCAGCCTCATCGAGCGCATCGCGCAGTCGAAGCACGTCGTGCTCGACGGGCTCATGGGCTATGAAGCGCAGGTCGCAGGCTTAGGCGACCGCGTGCCTGGGCAGGCGCTGAAGAACGCGATCGTGCGGCTGCTCAAGCGCCGCTCAATCCGTGAAGCCGCTGCCAGGCGGGCCGAACTGGTCGCGGCGATCGAGCGCATGGGCATTCCACCGCTGCGGTTCGTGAATGCAGGCGGCACGGGCAGCCTGCATACAAGCAGCGTTGAGCCGGCCGTCACCGAGGTTACAGCCGGCTCGGGGTTCTATTCGCCCGGTCTGTTCGATCACTACCGGGACTTCACCTTCCTTCCCGCCGCAGGGTATGCGATCGAGATCGTGCGGCAGCCGCGCGGCGATCTCTACACTTGCTTGGGCGGCGGATACACGGCTTCGGGCGCTGCAGGCAGCGACAAACTGCCGCGTCCATACCTGCCGCAAGGTACGGCACTTCTTACGATGGAAGGGGCAGGCGAAGTGCAGACACCGATCCGCTACAACGGGCCAGAAGAGCTGAAACTCGGCGATCCGATCTTCATGCGTCATAGCAAAGCAGGAGAGTTATGTGAGCGATTCGCACATCTCTACTACATTTCGAACGGCAGTATCGTTGGCAAGACAACGACATATCGGGGGGACGGACTATGCTTTCTGTAAATTTGAAGGAGCGCAATACGAAAGTATGGCGCAATTGGTCAGGACTCGTACGCGGATTGCCGAGAAGCATTGTATATCCGGCCAGCATAGAAGAGGTGGTCGGGATTGTTAAGGAATGTGCCGCCGAAGGACGGAAGCTGCGTGTCGTCGGATCCGGACATTCATTTACCCGACTCGTCCAGACCGATGATGTATTGGTCTCCTTGGATCAATTACAGGGTGTAATTGCTGTTGATTCGGAGCAGGGGATAGCCGAGGTGTGGGGTGGAACTAAATTGGATCGACTTGGGAAAGAATTGCATGCCTATGGGGTCGCGCAAGAGAATCTGGGCGATATTAATGCGCAATCTATTGCAGGAGCGATCAGTACAGGAACACATGGGACTGGGGAGCGGCTCGGGAGCCTCGCAACGCAAGTGGTAGGTTTGACGGTAGTGACAGCGGCAGGGGAAATCCTCGAATGTTCAGCCCAGCAGGATGAAGAACTTTTTCGGGCGATGCAGGTGTCGCTAGGGATGTTCGGGATAATCGTTAAGGTGAAGCTTCGTGTTGTACATTCGTACGCTCTCCGCTATGCAAGCAGCAAAATGCCATTCTCCCAATGCCTTGAACAGCTTGATCTATTCAAAAAGGAAAACCGTCATTTCGAATTTTTTTGGTTTCCTTATACGGATATCGCTCAAGTAAAACTGACCAATATGACGGATGAGGTTCCCGGAACGCCAAGCCGCTGGAGTTACTGGAAAGTCATGCTGCTGGAGAATGCGCTATTCTGGTTATTGTCGGAGTGCTGTCGTTTCATTCCGCGCCTTTGCAAGCCAATAAGCCGATTATCAGCAACAAGCGTACCGGATGTGCAGGAAGTGGGGCATAGTCACCTTATTTTCGCGACGCCGCGGCTGGTTCGATTTAATGAAATGGAGTACAGTGTACCGGCAGACAGCATGCGAACTGTACTTGAGGAAATACGCGATGCAGTAGATCGGGATCAATTTGCTGTTCATTTTCCAATCGAATGCCGTTATGTTCAGGGAGACGATATATGGCTCAGTCCGGCGAATGGACGTGATTCTGGCTATATCGCTGTACATATGTACCGTGGGATGAAGTATGCCGACTATTTTGCCAAAGTAGAGGAGATCTGTAGACGGAATGGCGGGAGACCACACTGGGGAAAGATGCACACGATGCGCGCAGAGCAGCTGCGTACGATATATCCGAAGTGGGAAGCATTTCTTCGCCTTCGTCAAGAGCTTGATCCTTCGGGCGTATTCTTGAACCCTTACTTGGCAGAAATGCTGCAACAGAGCGAGCAGGCGCACTAGCTGACGGTAACGTAACGAGTCCTTGATAATTCAAGCGTTAATTTGTTGTGGGATAACAATGATTTTTGAAATGACTACTCAAGTTCGGGTATCAAACATGGAAGAAGGACAGA
>NZ_MAIS01000294.1:0-569 GCF_001680695.1 Paenibacillus sp. KS1
TATCATAGGTATAGCTGTAGTTTCCAAACAACGCATCTCCTTGCTTCTGCTGGATGCCCGTCCTGTTCATTCCATCATAGGAATAGACTTCATTCAGTCCGCTCGAAGACTTCAAATCAGCAATCCGATAGGAGTCATCATACGAATAGTCGAATCGAGCCAGCTCTCCTCCGGTGCCATCCATTACTCTCATGCTCCTTGGCACTGAAATCGAGAAAAGTCGCTCCGTCTGACTTGCTAGGCGGTAGGCGCCCGACGCTATAGCTTGCTCTTCGCGCAATCCCCGCTTCTCATAATTGAATGACAACACCGTCTTGTCCGGATACGTAATGGATTCGAGTTCGCCCGACGGGTAATACGCATAGCTTGTTGTCCCTGTCTGATCCGTCATTGCCGTCCGCTTGCCCATCGCGTCGTAGCTGTACGTAATCCGCTCGTCCGGAGCAGCGACGGCCGTCAGGAAATTCCGGTTGTTGTATTCGTATTGTTGAACCTGTCCTTTCCGGTCGATGCTTTTGATCACATTGCCGTTACCGTCATAATAGAAGCGTTTGCTTTGCTTGTTCGGA
>NZ_MAIS01000287.1:0-589 GCF_001680695.1 Paenibacillus sp. KS1
AAACTACAGCTATACCTATGATAACAACCGCAACATTGTAGCGAAGAATGATAATGGAGCAGGTTATCAATTTAGCTACGATCCGCTGAACCGAATCAAGACATCAAGTCAGTTCAATGAGGCATATTCGTATGACCAGCGGGATAACCGCAGCACCCTGCAAAGCGATCAGGTACCGAACATCAAGGGAGCCAGCTACGTGTACGACAGCCACAACCGCCTGACCCAAGTCACGACGGAAGACGGCAAGGCCGTCAGCTACCGCTACAACGGCGATAACCTGATGGTGGAGCGCGCCGAAAACGGTGTGACGACCCGTTACTACTACGATGATCGGGCGAAAATCGTAGCGGAAGGCAAGGTGGAAGGGAACGGCAGCATCACGATTACAGCATCGTATGTCCATGACGATTACGGCAAGCTGCTGGCTCGTCAGGTTCCGGGACAAGGTATGCAGTACTACGTATCCAACGGACACGGCGACATTACGGAAATCCGGGATGCCCAAGGCAATGTACTGAATCGCTATACGTACGGTATCTGGGGCAATCCATTGGTACAAGAGGAACAGGTTCCGAACATTTTCCGT
>NZ_MAIS01000024.1:0-71974 GCF_001680695.1 Paenibacillus sp. KS1
TCTATTTACACAAGATATTTTACGCTCTCCAAATCGTTTACTGAAATGAGTTTGATAAATGCAACTTTTATTAAATCATTAACTAATTTGTTTGTACGTTCTTCATTACTCTCCGCTCTACAATTGCAAGCCGTGTGAACAGCGCAACAGCTCCTGCTGCTAGACCGCTAATCAGTCCGATCCAATAGCCATACGCTTGCAGCTCTGTCCAATTCGCCAGTACATAGCCTAACGGTAGACCAATAATCCAATACGAGGCGAATGCGATCATGAACACGGCATTGACATCTTTATAGCCGCGAAGCGTTCCTTGCACCGGTGCCGCAACTGCATCAGACAGCTGGAAGAATATCGCGTACATCAGAAACGTCGATGTAATCTCACGCACACCCGCTTCCTTCGTGTACATGCCTGCCACTTCATTGTGGAACAAGAACAGAAATACCGCACAGAGCGAGGATAAGCCCACCGCTGTAAATATACCAAGTCTTGCATAGGTCTTCGCATCCTTGAATCGCTTAGCGCCTACCTCGAATCCAACGAGAATCGTTAATGACATCGCGATGCTCATCGGAAGCATGTATAATAATGAAGCAAAATTGAGTGCCGATTGATGTGCTGCAATTGTTGCCGTGTCATATTCACTCATGAATATGGTTACCATGGAGAAAATACTTACTTCAAAGAAAATCGATAATCCGATCGGCATCCCAATGCGAAGAATCTCTTTCCAATGGGTAAGCGATATCCCCTTCCAAGAACGAAACATGCCCATTTCCCGCATGCGATCGTTACGACGCAAAAATGCAAATGCGATGCATGTAATAACGAAATACGTAATTGCCGTTGCTATTCCAGCCCCTGCCCCACCGAACTGAGGAAGTCCCATTTTTCCGAAAATAAACAAGTAATTCAACAGCACATTAATTGGGAAGGACAGCAGGGTAATGATCATCGTAACCCGAGTTAAGCCAAGTCCATCAATGCTTGCGCGCATTACGGTATAAAGGAAGGATGGAATGACTCCGAATCCGATTGCAGTCAAATATTCTCTTGCCACCCGGTGAACATCCGCATCCAGCTTCATAATAGTAAGAATCGGATCAACCGCAAATATACCAATCCCAATGACAGCAGCTCCGAAGATGACCGCTAAATATGCTGCCTGGGTCACACTTGGAGCAATTAACTGCTTGCGTTCTGCTCCCATATGCTGCGCCACAATTGGCGTCACCGCAAGGAAAATACCGCTTAGCCCTGTGTATACGGGCACCCAAATACTCGTAGCGATCGCTACACCTGCTAAGTCAGAAGTTCGGTAGTTACCTGACATGACCGTATCAAAGAATGTCATCAGCTGCATCGCCACTTGCGTAACGAATATGGGCAATAAAATATGTAGCATTTGAATCAATTTTTGCTTTAATGAGTAAGTCTGTTTCATGTCTTCTTATCTCCTTGTATGCACAACTTTAACCATTGTAGCATCTCTCCCCATTGGTTTGAACAACTATTTGACCATTGACTCCTTTACGTGGGATCACTCGTTCATTACAATAGAAGGAGTATGGAAGGAGGTCTCTGCCCAATATGACGATTCAGAAGACGAGAGACCGTGCTGTGCTTCAGCACAAGCTGCCGTCCCTGCCCTGGTACGTGCAACAATTCATTGAATATAAAATGCCCGATTTATCTCCATCCTCCTTGTTGGAATATGTGCGGGACTACGAAATATTTCTGGGCTGGCTCGTGTCCGAGCGATTAACCGATGCGCATGATCAGAAGGATGTTACCTTATTAGATTTGGAATCGCTTCGCATGGAGCATATCACTTCGTTTCGCATTTATTTGACGACATACAAAGAAACAACCAATGCTCGTGTAACCGTGTCCCGCAAGCTATCATCGCTACGCTCCTTATTCCACTATTTGAGCCAAATTGCGGAGGATGAGAACTTCTACCCGTTATTGAAGCGCAATGTAATGGCCAAGATCGAAATCAAACGCGTGCATAAACCAAAAGACAGCGCCTCTAAGCTGAAGGGTAAGCTGCTTGAAGATAATGAGATTAACGGGTTCATTCATTATGTGCGGGATGGTTATGCCCAAGATGTAGCCAATAACAAACAAGCTGCATATGCTCATGCGCAGAATGCGGTTCGGGACGCTGCCATTGTCAGCCTAATCCTGAATTCCGGGTTGCGGGTTAGCGAAGTTGTGAATCTCAACATGGATGATGTCGATATGAACAACAAGCTCGTCTATGTATACCGCAAGGGTCATAATGATGAGACGTTCAAGACTCCAGTTTATTACCGTGACAGCGCAAGACAGGACTTGGCCGAATACTTGGAGGCTAGATCAACTCGGTATGCAGCGCCTAAAAAGGAAAAAGCCTTCTTCCTCGCGATCAAGAATGGCGAGAAGGAAGGAAACCGCATGACGAAGCGTGCTATTCAGCAGATGATTATTAAATATGCAAAGAGATACGGCAAGCCTGCTCTAACTGTACATAAGCTTCGGCACTCATTCGCCACAGATTATTATTTGCAAAATGACATCTACAAAACAAAGGAACAGCTAGGACACGCTTCGACAGAGACAACGGAGATCTATGCACACCTGACAGATAAGACGATGTCTGAAGCTATTGAGCGGCGGCAGGACGAGGAAGAGTAATCTCTTCTAATTTCCCCTGGAAGAATATCAGGAGGATTGGATGGGAAATCCATTGTGTACCAACTGTAATGAAATAGTATCAAATAAGAACCGCTCTTCTATCCTAGAAGAGCGGTTCTTATTTGCCTTCTGCTATCGCTTTCGGCGGAATATACTTCCCGAACCGGAACGAGTCTTCGGCGGTTTCGATTTTTTTACTTTCGGTGGATTATAACTTCCCCCGCTACCCCCTCGTGATATGGAGCCGCGATTGCTATTATCCTTCGGCTGCCTTGAGAAGAACCCGCCCCCCGTATTCTTCGACGTATCTGTCGAGGAGCCTCTGCGGAAGATGGATCCCTTGCGATCCACTGTCATTGGAGGAGCCTTCTTCTTATCCTCCACCGTAGGCTTTTGGTATGATTTCGTCGGCTCGTATGTACGACGCTCATTATAACCCCGGTACTTCCCATACCCGCTTATTGAATCGAACAGTGTATCGAGAAGCTTGTATTGCAGGTACATCTCCAAGAAGCTTCGATCATAATTCTGCCTTACGTATTCCTGTGAAGCCACTTCAATAATCGAATCTTCTGGTTTGTCCTTGTCGCGCTGCACCTGTATGAGCTCATTATCATAGACGAGAAACATTCGCTCATCGCTCTGTTCAGAAGTCTGCTTCGGCTTGCGTTTATCCGCAATCTCCTTGGCCACTTCAGGTACGGTCGTATTCTCAGCGCGATAAATATAGGAAGTGCTCTTACCATCACGACTAACAGACTCCAGCGGATACGTTTCCGCTACATCATACTGTCCACAAGCCGTTAGCAACGGAATCAGTAAGCTGAAAATGACAAGCCATTTGATTGAATCCAATCCGAATTTTCGCATAGGCGCCTCTTAAGAACCGCGCAGAATACGTACGTCGGCGGATATGACGGAATCTCCTTCATACAACTGGAATCGTCCATCCTGCCATTCAATGCGAAGCAGCTTACGATCATCGGCTTGATAATGCCACACGTACTGCTCCCCAGATACGCCAAATGGCGTTTGTCCTGTACACACGACTCTGCCGTTATATTGGTCTTCCATGTAATACCACTTACCATCCAGTTCAATTTCTGTAGGAACTTCCTCTACATCATCCAGACGTCCGTCAATAGAATCGTACAGACTATAATAGGCTTGCTCTCTTTGCTCCACGAATAAATATTTGATGTGTGATCCGTCTCTCAGTGTCAGCCATGCAGAATTGCGCATACGCCAATCTGTACGGCCAATAATTTCATAACTGACGAGTGAGATTTCACAAATATCCCCGGGGCCAAGCGTAGAGGGCGTTTTCTCTGGTTGAGGTGCTTCCGGCTTCGCCATAATATTTTTAATGCGTTTCCATAAGCTCATTAGTTCTGCCTCCTTCCTGTTGAACCCTTGTTATATGCAGGCTGCAATAATTAACGCGCCAACCACATGCAGCGAACCAGCCACGAGTGCATACGACATATTGCCTTGCTTCGTTCCCTCTTCCAAGTTCATGTTGAATACAGTACGGAACAACAAGCGGATTAGCAATTCTAGAATAAGCAATATGACAAATGAGAAGAGAGACATCAACAATGCCTCGCCTAAGCTGTAAGCGACACGAATAGAACTAGATAGAATATAGCCTTGCGAGAACAGCTTCATAATAAAGCGAGTCGTTACCGCTACATTGCCTTGTCTCATTTCATGGACATCCTTATAGCCTGTAAACAAGGAGTCTACAATCATGAGAATGAATAAGAGCACCGCTCCTATCGCTGTCCACACCGCAATACGCGGCACATTCTCCAGCAGAACTGACCAGTTTTCCAATCCGAAACTCAATTCGAATCCTCCCCCATTGCCCTTTGGACGAAAGCCTGCTTACACAGCAGTTTGTCCAGATTCGGCAATCTCGTGTAAAAGTGTGTTCTCTTCATTTTATTTCATTAACGAACCCATATACCTGTACAAGAATAAAGAAAGACGCTTGTAACACAGATAACAAGCGTCTTCTGTATCCGATTATTCGGCAGATTTGTCGTACTTCTTCATCAGAGCTGCCAATTCATCCTCGACACCTTTATCCTTCGTCAAGCTCGCGAACTCATCATCGAGCGACTTGCCTCCCGCTCCACGGATTTCGTTGCTTGCTTCTGCTTGAGCTTCCATTTGAAGCATTTTGTCTTCCATACGCTTCAAGCCTGACATCGCAGTATCGGAGCTGAATCCCGCCATCGCTTTGTTGATTTCCGTTTGCGCCTTCGCAGCGTTGAAACGAGCGACCAA
This sequence comes from Paenibacillus sp. KS1, assembly GCF_001680695.1. Taxonomy (NCBI): domain Bacteria; kingdom Bacillati; phylum Bacillota; class Bacilli; order Caryophanales; family Paenibacillaceae; genus Paenibacillus; species Paenibacillus sp. KS1. The sequence goes on from NZ_MAIS01000024.1 coordinate 4,972, forward strand.
CGTTTCGCGTTTGTTCTTCATATCTGTGTACTGCTTGCGCATTTCTTCCAGCTTCGCGCGAAGAGCGTCTGCTGAAGCTTTGTTCTGATCATAGCTCGCTTTGTACTCGTTCATTTTCGCTTCTGCTGCCTTCTTCTCTTCCAGAGCGCGGCGTGCCAATTCAATATTGTCGGCCTGTACTGCAATTGCTGCTTGCTCAGCACGCTTGTTCACAAGTGCTTCTTGCTCTTCATAGGACTGCTTGAAGCGCTTCTCGATCGCGATCTGCTGGGCTACTGCACGTTCTGCTTCTTCCAAATCCTCTTGCATGTCACGTAAGTATTGATCTGTCATCTTAATTGGATCTTCTGCCTTCTCGATCAAGGCATAAATATTAGACATCGTTAAATCACGCAAACGTTTAAATACGGACATTGTATTGTTTCCTCCTTTGTGTGCATAACCATTGAAACAAAATACCCATCAGCTCAATATTATGTTTCATTACACATTCATACGAATCAGTTCTGAAGTTGTTTCAAAAAAACAAAAAAATCATATCTCTATTGTATACGGAAATGTGGAAAATTGTATACTCTTCTCGCTGCTTAAAGAAATCTTCATTCCATTCATACTTTCTTTACATAATGACTCGTAGGTAGCCATAAAAAAGAAGAAGATCAGGATTGCCCAATCTTCTTCTCCGTATTCTAACCATTGTGATTTAATCAAGGGTGGACAGCATAAGCAAAAATTGTGACCACGCATGATCAACAACTGCATCAATATGTGCCGAACTTAGATTATCATAATGTATCCCTGCACATACGGTAACCGTAGCCTGAAGCTGACTCACCGCTTGCTTAGCCATTGGCTCTGTCAGTACATATTCTTTATGCCCAGGAACTCTATTCGTCTGCACAACCCATTCGTGCTCATCCGTACTCGGATCCCTATATGCGGTAGATACCGCCCCAATATGCTCGTCTCCCCCGGCAATGATGAACAGGTAGTCTCGCCCAATTTTGCGATATTGAATGGTTATGTCTGCACCCGGTCGTTGCTCCTGCATGTATTCAGAGCCCCCCTTTAATGAAATACATTTGTCCAGAAGGCCTTACTTAATAATGCCGCGAATCTCATCCAGACTTTGAATGTTCTCCATTTCCATGAAGCTTAGAAGACCAGCAAGCAACTCTTCGCCAGCACGCAAGTTCATGAAGTTGTATGTGCCTACTTGAACCACCTCAGCCCCGGCCATAATAAATTCAATAATATCCGAAGCGGAGGCGATGCCGCCCATGCCCATGACGGGGATGGATACATGCTGGGACACCTGATGAACCATGCGCAGCGCTATTGGCTTAATAGCCGGCCCAGACAAGCCCGCGTACGTATTGGAAAAAACACTGCGCCGCTGATAAATGTCAATCTTCATTCCCGAGAACGTATTTACTAAAGAGACACAATCCGCTCCCTCGTCTTCACACATCACTGCCATTTCTACAATATTCTCAGCATTCGGCGATAGTTTCACAGCAAGCGGCAGTGAAGTGACTTGCCGTACTTCGCGAATAACCTCACGCGCAACGTCTGTTTTCACACCGAAGGCAATGCCGCCTTCCTTCACATTCGGGCATGAAATGTTTAACTCAATCATATCTACAGCCCGAACACGTGCTTTGCGCCGCTCTTCTGCATCCTTCGTTATCTTCAAGGCCCCGAGGACGTATTCTTCTATATTACTGCCGCCAAGATTGGCAATTTTCACGGGCTCTATCGTTTCCCAGAATACCATTTCCTCTTCCAAAAATGCATCGATACCAGGATTCTCAAGCCCAACACTATTCATCATGCCGCCTGGTGTCTCCCACACCCGAGTTCCGTTATTCCCTTGACGTGGATGTAGGGTGAGTCCTTTGCAGGAGATGCCCCCCAGCTTGTTAATATCATATAATTTGGCATATTCTTGCCCAAAGCCAAACGTTCCCGATGCCATCACGATCGGATTGTTGAACGGAATGCCGGCTACATTACAAGCTAAGTTCCGCATGCCATTCCACCTCCTCCGCCAAAAATACAGGTCCATCCGCACATACTTTGCGGTTGCCGTTTTTATTCTTTACTGAGCATACATAACAAGCCCCGATTCCGCATGCCATACGTTTTTCAAAAGATACATACACCTTCGTATCTAAGCCTTCTGCTTGCAAGGCAACTGCCTTCATCATTCCCAATGGACCACACACCAGCACATTATCGTATTTACTTAAGTCCAAGTCATCTAGGAGGTTGCCGTTTACACGGACAACCAACTCATTCGCGTAAGGTTCGTATGCTTCCGTTAAATAGGACTGCCCTCGAAAGCCAAGATAGATATCCGGTTTATCCAACTGCTTCGCCGTATATAATAAGGGTGCAATGCCAATACCGCCTCCGATAAGTGCAGTTCGTCCCTCCACTTGCGGAAAGCCATTGCCGAATGGCCCCTCTAGCTGGATACGGTCTCCATCACGCAGCTGTGCAATTAAACGCGTACCCTCTCCTGCAATCTTGTACAGGAACTGGATGCTATCCTTCTCCAAATTGCAGATGCTAATTGGACGAGACAGAATAGGTGCCGTATTCCAGGCTCGCAGCATAAAGAATTGACCCATGCTTGCTTGAAATTGACCCTCCACCGTCATGAGGTAAATGCCTTCAGAGATGCGTTCGTTGGAAAGAATCGTATACACAAGTATGCTCCTTTTTTCACGAGTAAGGACAGTCTGCATCCTTCTCACGTTTATTGAGATGTGCAGATTCCTGCTCGTAAGAAAAGCCCACATTCACAACCTTATGGATTGCTGCCTATATGGCCTATGCATAAGCTTTTCTCACCTTTACACTTCTACTATGCATGTTCTGGTTGACACCCCACTGTGACCCATGTCACATTAGCGTATGAATTATGACAATGGTTTCGCAAATTTTCAGAATATTAGCAAGAAGTTACAAGTGAACATCCTAACAATTATAGTCGATGAGATTATTTCCCTACCGTACTAGGTAAGTGGAAGGGCATATTTCTACCACCCCAAGGACATAACAAGAACATTGAACTGTTTATGGAATGGGGGAATGGCGCTATGCAACATTGTCGAATCTGCTTATCTGTACTATCCCTTTGTTTGCTCTGTATTACTGGCTGCTTCCATCGTTCGCAGGAAGCAACGCCTCCCATACCCAATCTTCCACCAAGCAAGCCAAATCAGTCGGAATCGATCCATTCATCAGCAGACAGTCTGTGGAGACAAGATCGCACTCATCCAGTACCACGTATCTTCAAGGCAGACTCTGTGAACATGCATTCCCCACATGCTAAGGAGAAGCAAGAGAATGCAGCTTCATCGGATCATCTTGAGATGCCTAAATTCACCATATCAGCTGAGCATAAAGAGCGTGATAACCAGAAAAGTCAGAAGAGAATGGAGTCGCAGCAGGCAGAGTCAGAATCTGGCCAGCAGAAGCAGCGCTCTTCCTCTTCGAATGAACGCCAGAACAAGTGGCAGAAATCAACCACGTCGCAATCTGCGGCGCAAGCTTCACAATCATCCCGCTCAAGTATGCATAAGATGAAGAAACAGCATCTCACGATTGCGGAACTGCGGTTGAAGTACCCACATATCTTTAAATTGAATGCGAAGCAGCGTCATGGAGAACGACAAGTTGCGCTCACCTTCGATGACGCACCGGATAACCGCATTACGCCGCTTGTATTGGATATATTGAAGGAGCACAATATCCGAGCCACTTTCTTTCTCGTTGGCTCTCGTGCCAAGGCATATCCAGGACTCGTCGAGCGGATGGTACGCGAGGGGCATGTGATCGGTAATCATTCGTACAATCATCCGTTGCTGACAAAGCTGACGCTTCCAGCTTTTGAACATCAGGTGAAGGATACTGAACGCATTATCGAGCAGTCAACCGGATATAAGCCTCGATACTTCCGGCCGCCATATGGAGAAATCAACGAAGAGCAATTGCGCTGGGCAGGAGATAATGGATACATGGTCGTCAATTGGGATGTAGATACGAACGATTGGAGAGGATTAACCGCTTCACGTATTTTGCAAAATGTGATGCGTGGGGTACGCCCAGGTTCCATAATATTGCAGCATGCCAGCGGAAGCACACAAAATGGGTATCTGCATGGAACCGTGAAAGCACTCCCATCGATTATTCAGCAGTTAAGGGAGCGGAAATATGAATTCGTCACCCTGCCTGATCTGCTCCAAGATCAGAAGGAAAAGAAGGAATAAGAAAACAAGCCCCGCCATAATGGCGAGGCTTGTTGTTCAATTGCTATTGTAAGTATTCATCTACATCTATATATAATAGTAGATATTATTTCAACACGTATACTTTAACGTCTTGCACGCCGAATGTGTTGCCTGTCTTCTTGCTTACCGGTACAAATATGTCAACCTTTTTCCCCTTGATTGCACCGCCTGTATCCGTAGCTACAGCAACCATACCGCCTGTCGGCAAGTGTTTGAAATCATATCCCGTAATATACAATTTCGTACCAAGCGGAATCACTTTTGGATCAACCGCAACTGTACCTAGTTTCAATGCATTACCCAATGCATCCACTGCGCCCCATTTGCCGTTTTCACTCGGATGAGCGGTGTAGGCTGTTGCACGCATGCTTATCGTTTTCTTGTATGTCGCTGTACGTCCAGAGGACAATTGAACTACATTTTTAGGAGCAGCTTGTTGTACTGCTGCTTTCTGATTATTCGAAGCCGTTTTGACTGCCTGTTCGTCATTTTTTGCTACACCCAAAGCATTATTGACTGGCATCCCTTCCAATACCGACTTTTGAACAACAGGGCTTGGAAGTTCGATGGAGAGTCCACCATACAGATTTTTCGGATTAATTGTCGGGTTTGCCGACAATACGGATTCAACACTCATGTTGTAATTCTTAGCAATTGAATAGAACGTTTCTCCTTCTTTTACCGTATAGGGCTCAGCCTGTGCCGGCAAAATTTGAAGAATGGACGCAAGTCCAAGTAAAGCTGCTGTAATCGTTAGTGTAATTCTTTTACGCATATGTTTTGTTTTCCTCCTGTGCATTAGCCTGCGGGGTTAGTTGTCGGATTCGGGTCAAGGAGTTCCCCTACGCCATTCCAAGTTGCGGAATAAGCGATTCACCCCAAGGTGTTCTCGTAATATCGAACACCGGTCAATAGTCCCCCGTACGGGTGTGTCGTTTCGGCTCGGATTGCATCATATCACAATTTTGTAACCTGTGCGCAGGAATATGATGGTAAGTCTCTGGAACCCGCGCCCCCCAATGGATTGAAGCTTCAAACTTTTTTTATTTCATAACAAATTTGTAATCAGAGATGACATTTTTGTAATCTTTCTGTTTCTATCATAGCACATATTTCAGATTTGTAAACGAAAACGCTTACATAATACAGCAAACAACAATAGGCACCCCCTAAGGATGCCTATTCGAACACCTATATATTTACAATACCTCTTTACAATACTCTGCTTAGAAAATCCTGCGTTCTAGCATGCTTAGGATGGTTAAATAATTGGTCTGGAGAACCTTCCTCCACAATATTGCCGCCATCCATAAACAAAATACGATCGCCCACTTCACGTGCGAAGTTCATCTCATGAGTTACGATTACCATCGTCATTCCTTCTCCGGCGAGTGATTTCATGACCTCAAGCACTTCGCCGACCATCTCTGGATCAAGCGCTGATGTCGGCTCATCGAACAGCATCACATGCGGCTGCATAGCAAGTGCTCGCGCAATCGCGATACGCTGCTTTTGTCCACCGGACAATTGTCTAGGGAATGCCTTGGCCTTATCCGCCAATCCAACCTTGCCAAGCAGCTCCATTGCTAGTTTATTTGCTTCAGCCTCTGGCACATGTTTCACCTTTATTGGGGCAAGGGTAATATTTTGCAGCACGGTCATATGGGGAAATAGGTTGAACGATTGGAATACCATCCCCATTTTTTCACGTGTTTTGTTAATGTTGTGCGACTTGTCAGTGATGCACTGATCCTCGAATCGGATATCCCCTTGTGTCGGAGTTTCCAGCAAATTAATGCAACGAAGGAGAGTACTCTTTCCGGATCCGCTAGGGCCTATGACTACAACCACTTCACCACGATCAATAGAGACATTTACCCCTTTTAAAATCTCCAATTTATCATACGATTTATGCAAATTTTGAATTTTAATCATGCTCGCTCAACTTCCTTTCCAAACGTGCCACCACTTTCGATAAAGTGAAGGTTAGAATGAGATAGATACACGCTGCTCCAATCAGTGGTCCCATCGCTGAATAAATTTTGGCTCGAACGATATTTGTCTCAAACATCAAGTCTGCAATCCCGATGGTGCTGACAATTGAAGTCTCCTTAATAATCGTAATAAATTCGTTGCCGATCGCCGGAATAACATTGCGGAACGCTTGTGGAAGTACGATCAAGCGCATCCCCATTGGTTTTGACATTCCGAGAGAACGAGCTGCTTCCAATTGACCGTGGTCGATCGATTGTATGCCGGCACGGAAGATTTCAGCCAAATACGCACCACTATTTAAGGATAGAGCAATCGCTCCAGATGTTAGTGCACTGAATTCTACGCCATACTCTGCAAGTCCATAATGAATAATGAATAATTGTACAAGCAGCGGTGTTCCACGGAACACCTCGATATAGGTGACAGCAAACCATTTAAGCGGCTTTATTTTAGACATTCTCATCAAGACAATGGCCACTCCCAATAATAATCCGAACAGAACGGATATCGCGGATAGCAGCACGGTTATGCCAGCACCGGATACAAATCCTAATTTATACGTCCATAACATGTCGAACCAATCGAACATGACAAACTTCCCCTTCCCTATCTATCACGACTGTTAATCTGCATTTCTTCTATATAAAGAGAAAAAGCTCCTCACTGGTTGAATTCCCACGAGGAGCGAACATATCACATCGAGATCCGTATAGACCGCATATAGATGCAATCCATCTGATCTTATTGTTCCGCCAGTTGTACCGCTTGTGTAATGAATTCATCCAGCTTGCCCTGCTGCTTCAAGCGTTCAAGCGTCTTATTCACTTCATCACGCAGTTTCACACTGCCCTTGCGTACTCCAATTACATATCCTTCACTTACTGGCTTCAATTCCACCGGCGCGACAGCGACTTCCTTGCGATTCGCAGCAAATGCCGCTGCCACAGGCTTCTCCACAACGACAGCCTCTAAACGATTCGACTCCAGTGCAAGAACGAGGTCGTTCACCTTATCCAGCATTTCCTTCTTCGCATCAGGGATTTGCTGAACGACATCCTCGAAGGTTGAGCCAAGCTGTACGCCGATCTTCATGCCCTTCAAATCTTCAGGTGACTTGTACTTATCCTTGTCTGCAGCACGTACAATAACCCCTGCTTCCGCCAAGTAATAAGGTGTAGAGAATTCCATTGCATTCTCCCGCTCCGGCGTTGGATCTAGTCCCGCGATTGCGATGTCAATCTTGCCTGTCTTCAGTTCCTCTGGCAATGACGACAGTGATGTATCCTTAATCTCTAATTCAGCGCCCAAATCCTTCGCAATTTCCTTCGCTATCTCAATATCGAAACCGACAATTTGATCCTTGCCGTCGATTGTTTTTCGGAATTCAAATGGTGGATAGTCAGCACTCGTGCCGAGTACCAGCTTTTTATTCTCTTGAACAGTTGCTAGACGGTCTTCCTTCGCACCGCAACCAACTAATAATGATAGAATGAGTGTGCATGCTGCAACAATTTTTAATGATTTCATTTGCTCCAACCCCGCTCTGTATATGTGTAATATTCCCCGCTCGCTCTTAGTGAGGTAACATCATTATACACGTAGATGTATAGTTATACAACCATTATTTCTTAGGAATTGGTTATTAAAGTAGAATATTAGCGCACAACTCTTCCATTTTATAATACATTGGTCAATTATGGCAACATCCAAACTAACCTTCTTGCTTCTTGCGGAATAGCGGGAGACTAATTGTGATAACTGTGCGCCCTGGCACAGATTCAATGATAAGGTCTCCTTCATGGCGCTCAACGATACCGTAGCAGATGGACAAGCCTAGTCCTGTCCCCTTCTCCTTCGTCGTGACAAAAGAAGTTCCTGCCCTGGCTAAAACCTCGGCTGGGAAGCCTGGCCCTTCATCTTCAATACATAGAAGAACTCTATCCCCTTTCATACGAGTTCGAATCGTCAACATCTGGTTTTCACTCATCGCTTCAAGTCCGTTCCGAATGAGATTGTGAAGAAGCTGCTTCATCTCTTTCTCATCCATTTCAATTGAAGGAACTGGTGATATGTCCAGACGGATATCCTGGCAGTGTGCCGATGCTGATGCTTGCACAAGCGGGTATAATTGTGTAATGATTTCATTCAAGCAATGAGGACGAAATTGGACGAATTTATGTCTAGCCAAGGTCAAATACTCCGTAATGATCGTGTTCGCCCGCTCAATTTCCTCCATCATCGTACGGAAATAGACATGCTCATCCGCATGCTCCGGCTTATTGCGAAGCAGCTGCAGAAATCCCTTGATTGTCGTTAGCGGATTTCGAATTTCATGACTAAGCGCGGCAGCCATCTCTCCCACAACCTGCAGCGCGCTCATACGCTTCATTTCTTGCTCCATCTGTGCCTTCTGACGCAGCGCCTCACTCATCCGATTCATATCTGAGCCGAGCTGGCAAAATTCATTATTGGATTCGATTCTCACTGTCACGTCATAATCCCCACCGGCAATACGATGAGACGCCTCGACTAATTGATGCAGTGGAGTCACGATCAAACGACGGATCCACCAGTTTATTAGGAAGTAAATCGCAATAATAAGTAAACTGATCGTAATTAGGGTTACGACCCATACGTAAAGCAACACGTTGCTAATAACTCCCGCAGGCAGCATAATGATTGCTCTCCAGTTCGTCTCCTCAAGCGGAATTGAGAATATATACATAGAGTTCCCACGATAGTCATCAATGATAATAGACTCCTTAGAGTCATTTACTTTGCGTAATAAAGTCGCTATATCTTCATTAAGATTGGTGTATATATTGTCATAAATCGTTCGTTCTTCATCTGGGTTATATAACAAATTGCCTTGTAGGGAAGTAAGTAGAATCTTGCTGCTGGGGTGTACACTTAGCTTGTTAGCTAACTGCTTCAAATCGCCAAACCGTATATCAACTCCGGCCACACCGAGCAGTGTGCCTCCTGAGTCGTATACAGGCGTGCTGACGGATATCATCGGTAGGTTTACATAAGGATCAATGTATGGTGCTGTTAAATAGGTTCCATTCTTCTTCACTGAACCATGATAATAGTCGTATTGCGGGTCATCTCGATACTGTGGCAGTGACTCGTCCACATGTTCTTGTTTATTGAAATTACGGAGCAGACCGGATTCATCATGACCAAACCAGGATGTAAATTTCTCCTTCCATTTCGAACCGGTCTGCAAGGTGAACCAGTACCCGAATACGAGGTTCTTCGGTTGAAATGCATACCATTCTGTCAATTGATTCACTTCAGCCTTGATGCGCCCAGATGTGTCGAATATGCCCTGAATGACTCTCGCATATGTCTCAACCATTAGCTTGTGGTGACGAATGGCCGCTTCAACATCGTGAGCGGCCATCTTAACTTGATTCAAATAATTGTTCTGCATGCTCGTCTCAATAATCGAACGAACAGCTGCATACGAAAATGAAAAAATAATGGCCAACGCAGCAACTATTGTCGTCACTACCCGGGCGCTTAGTTGGCTATGTATCGTTCTAAACATAACATCCTCCGATTGACAATTGTCAAGACAAGATATCGTAGCCCGTTACAGTCTGGATGATATGTACGCGCGCAGTTCTTCTAAGTCGAATGGCTTCGAGAAGAAGCCAATCGCTCCTGCCGCCTTCGCTTCGTTAACCTTGTCTGCATCGCTATAGGCAGACATCATTATGACTTCGGTATCTGGACGCATTGTACGAACCGTATGCAGTACATCCAGGCCATTCATATCCGGTAGGCTCACATCCATGAGCACAATTTTACTTGGACACGCACGCATTGAATTAAGCGCCTGCTCTCCCGTCTCTGCTTCCCTTACTTCCAGTGGCAGTTCATCCAGTGCTTCCTTCAATAGAATCCGTATAGGCATCTGATCTTCCACGACAAGAATGGAGCAGTGACTCGCCACGTCTTCAGCTTCGTCCATCTGTGCATGCGTAAGCGCATTACGATCTACCGTAACCGCAGCTTCTTGTACACATGAACGCTGCTTGATGACAAAGTATAAGTAAATGATAAATGGGACAGACGCGGAAAATATAACGAATAAAAATAGTTCCACTATCCTATCCTCCTTCCGATGAGGACGACAACAATCGAGTTATTACGACAACATCATGGATGATTATGATACATATTATAGTATGTTTTGTCGAAGTAAGATATGCTATTTTCTTAATTTCCCCGAAAAAAAGACCTCTGCATGAAATAATCACGCAAAGGCCGTATAAATTCAAATGATATTCGAAGAGATCATGAATCCCTAGATTCCTCTATAGCATCTGCTTCAATCGGCATGTTGACTGGCAACGTCACAATAACCGTCGTCCCTACCTCAGGCTCACTTTCGATGGACATTTCTCCTCCATGAGCCTTCACCAATTCGTACGTAATCGCCAGTCCGAGCCCTGTACCGCCATGACTAGGATTCACCTGATAGAACTTGTCCATTACTTTGGTCAAGTGTTCTTCGCTTATTCCAATTCCTTGGTCAACAATACGAACAACCACTTTCTCAGCATCCCACGACGTATGAATCGTGATCACCGACTCTTCTGGGGAGAACTTGACCGCATTATCAATCAGATTCAGGAATACTTGCTTCAATCGATTTGGATCCGCATTCAGAATTTGCTCGTTGCCTCTGACGCGTTCCTCCAATCGAATTTGCTTCTTCTCTGCTTTCATTCTCACTTGCAGAATCGTGTCTTCGATAATTGTCGCGATGGATACCTGCCGCCAGTGGAACTGCAATTTATTCTCCTGCAGCTTCGAGAAGTCTAGCAATTCCTCAACAAGACCAATTAATCGATCCGTTTCCTTATGAATAACGTTCAACCCCAGCTTCGTCTCCCCTTCATCTAACGGACCAGACAGCAAGGTCTCGCTCCATCCCTTGATTCCCGTCAATGGAGTCCGCAATTCGTGAGAGATCGATGAGATAAAGTCATTCTTTAATTGGTTGCTTCGCACAATCTCATGAGCCATGAAGTTGAGTGTCTTAGACAGCTCCCCAAGCTCGTACTTATATCCATCCTTGGCTCTGACATCGAATCGTCCCCGCGCCATCTGAGCGGATACAGCCGTAATCTCATTAATTGGCTTCACAATCGAATTCGCCAGCCCAAGGCTAATCACTAATACAATGATTAATATCGTAATCGAAATCAGTATAGACACGAGCACAATGCTATTCAACTGACTGTTCACTACTTCTAGTGAGGTGACAAGTCTGACAATGTAGCTGATGTCGCCTCTCTCTAACAATGGAGCAGACACAGCCATTATCGACTCACCGGTTCCAGGCTGCTTGCCGATCCATTGTTCCAGCTTCCCTTGCTGCTGTACAGTAATCACATCTAGTGAGTTGATCGGCTTGTCGATTCGGAACCCACTGGAGGAGATAAGCACCTTCCCAGTCCGATCCAGAATTTGCACCTCGGCGCCCGGCAATTTGAATAATTCGAGCAGCTCCGGCAATATGCCTTGATCATCTTCACTGGAACTAAGACTTATATATTGCTGATAGTATTTCGTCGTTACGGATGCATGGTTAGTTAAATTGCTGGATACTGAATCATAATAATACGTTCGCACCGAGATGAGAAAGACCACTTCCAGCATCAGCATCGTCATAAAGACGACGATGAAGTAATGCATGACTACCGAGCGGCGTATGCCCGGCTTAATCAAGGAGTTGTTCCCTTCCATTTGTACCCGTGCCCCCATACCGTTTCAAGAAATCTTGGTGATGATGGCTCATCCTCAATTTTTTGACGCAAACGGCGAATGTTTACATCCACAATCTTAGGATCACCCATATAATCCTTGCCCCATACATGATCAAGCAGTACGTCTCGACTTAATGTCATCTCTTCCTTCTCCATGAAAAACTGTACCAGCGAGAATTCCGTAGGAGTTAAATCGATTGCTTGATTATTTTTGGTAAATCGTTTCGCAATTAAATCAAGTGAGAACGGACCAGATTGATACACTACCTTCTGGGTAGTGTGCTGATAAGAGCTGACCCTGCGCAGCAAGGACTGAATGCGCGCAACGAGCTCAGTAGGACTGAACGGCTTGCTCACATGATCATCCGCACCAACAGATAAGGCATATACTTTGTCCTGTTCCTGCACCTTAGCAGTCAGGAAGATGATTCCGAGCCGCTCATTCTGTTCCCTTACTCGTCTACACACCTCAAAGCCATCAATACCCGGTACCATCACGTCTAGTAGTGCGATATCTATCGTCGGATCGCTCATGATCATTTGATAAGCATCATTGCCGTTATCTGCTTCCACCACATCGAATCCATTGCGTTTTAAATTAATGACAATAAAGCTGCGGATTGATTCTTCATCTTCAAGAATGAGTATTTTCGTCATCTCTACTTATCTCCTTACTTCGTTTCCTTTAAGAATCACTATCACTTTTGTCTAGTTCTGGTATTTTAGGAACCCCTTGTTTCGCATTCAATGGCTCCTTGCTGTAAATGCCGATAATCTTGTCACCAAACGAACTGAGGTACGTCCATTTCTCCTTATAAGACTCCCATGCCTCAGGTGTAAAGAATCGGATAATGGCGAACGTTTCGTTCGTATGAAGATCGACAAAGCGGAGCATTTCATCTTTTTTCGATTTTGTATCCACAGTCACACGTCCATACCAAGATTTTGGGAAAGTCAAATGGAAGCGATCCATATGGTCGCGATATTGCTTCTCCACTAACTTCAAGCCATGCTGTCCATCCCATTGGAAGAAGTTCGTAAAATAAGGGATTTCATGAGATTGATACAGATCCCAGCCGTGAGGCTGCTCGGGAATACCGATCTCAATAATGCCATCGCCGTTCATGTCAGAGCTCTTAATACCTCCCCATTTGCTTTCCGTTAAGCCCTCTTGCAACAAGGATTCAAGGATATGATCCTTATTCATTCCGATAATATTTGATATATAGTAGTTGGCCCCTGAATCTGCATCAAGCACGAGTCCTTTGCGGTCTTTTGATATAAATCCAGACACCATATTCATGTACGCATTAGCATTAGATGATAACTTCACCTCATGAAATTTAACCATCCTGCCATTTTGGTAATCGAATGAAAAGAGGACTGGTATTTGACCTGAGCGGTTATTCAATATAAACAATCGATTCTTACCGCTCTGATCCAGATCATCGATCACGAATTGAGAATATGGCTGTTCGAACATTCTGACCATCTCTGTGTCTGTGAATCGATACACAACAAGTCCCTTATTCAGCTTCGGGTCATTGCTGCCATAACCTACCACAAGCTCCAGATTCTTATCTCCAGTCAAGTCAACCAGTTCAACCCGGTCTAACTGAGTACCCTCACCGTCGAAGTCGAATACCTTCGTCCATGTGTCACCATCTGATTTAAAGATCATACCATGGATTCGGACATCCTTATCAGGCGTCTCATAGAACACAATCGCCTCACCTTTGCCATCATTGTTCAAATCCGCAATGCGAATCGTGCTGCGATCGTCTGCATTGCGAGGCCGGATGATATTTGCTCCTTCAGGCTTTTGGGAGTCAATAATCGATTTTAAATTCGCTTTATCTGTCGACAATCGTGGTTCCTTAAGCATGGATTTGGGGTCTTGAACCCACTGACAGCCGCTTAACATGACACTAGCCAGTAGAAGGAGTAGCGATGCTTTTCGTATTGTTCGGCTTTTTATCATACATGCCATTCCTCCTTTGATGCTTCTATTATTCGTTCTTTCGTCGAAACACATTACGTATCATCTATGTAGCCTATTTACAGGCATACTCTCTCATTATAAAAAAAAAGAGTCACCTAATGGTGACAAACCCGTGACAAAGCGATGATTCATTGGGAAAGAAACTTCCTCCTTGCTCAGCACACATGCTTCGTACTATATTTGAGCCTCGATGCTTACCTCGATGCTTAGTATGACAACTTATCTATAATGCCATTATCCGCTTTAATGTCGTTCAACTCGTATACTGATATCGGGAAGTACAGAAATCCATATACATACGCCGCAATTTCGTACAACTGGAAGAAGAGAACGAGCGATTTATCCGTCATATAGAAATCTTGATCCGGACGAATCGACTTGAATGGCTCTAGCGTCTGGATATCCCGCATTTTAATCTGTGCGGCGACATGCTTAGACAACACGTCTACGTAAGGGGCCCCCGGCTTGAACAAATCAGGTAGCTTTATCAGCTTGCCTGTCTCCGTCTCAAAGGTCAATCCACGCTGATAGGTCATCCCATGGGCTGCATGATAGGGATAGTCATATACACTAACAGTAAGACTAAGGTATCCTCTTTCGTTTAATTTGATTTCGTACCAACCTTGCACCTGAATATTCTTCGGATCTTCCTCGTAGCCGGAAGTACGAATTAATTCCCTGACCTGCTTTTGTATGGTATGATTCATACGCTCCGCCGCTTGTGGATGCTTCGGATCCACAACGACAGGAACGTACACCTCCAGGTTCGGCTTGCGAATAACATGAGGCTCGATCGGAATCGGCAATGGATACAGCATAAATAAAGCCACCTCCTACGGATGCGTGAGTGTTCGGAGAGAAAAGAACGTTCTTCCCCCACCTTACAACATATGCATCCATAAGAGATGGCGTGACAATTGCCTATTTACTTATTCCAAATCTTCATTATAATATGAGAGCCTTCTCTGATTGAAGAAGCCGTCTGCCCTTCACATCGACTGCGATAGTGCCGTCATGAATTCCCCACAATCGTGTAGCAAATTTCTCTGCTAGTTCAACCTGATGAAATACCGCAATAACAATCTTGCGCTGCTTCGTACACAGGTCTCGGAATGTCGACAATACAGATTCAGCCGATTGCGGGTCTAGTCCGAGAACAGGCTCATCTGCAAGCAGCACGTCTGCTCCGTGTACAAGCGCCCTGGCAATGGCAATCCGCTGCTTCTCCCCACCACTCAGATCACTACACTTCTTATGGGCCTTGTCCAATAGGCCAAGCTGTTCAATGGTATCCATTGCCCCCATGTAGTCGTCTGAGCGTATCATTCCGGTAGCCATTCTCCATAACGGAGTTTGATGGAAGCGTCCGATTAAGACGTTCTTCAATGCCTTGCGATTGTCCGACAGCACTGGGTTCTGTTCCAAGTAGGCGAACTCCCGCTTCACCTTGCGTCTTCCGCTCAACTGCTGCGCGAAGATATCCACACCGTCAACGACAAATTTGCCGCTTGTCCATCTCTCCTGAAGCGCCAAACATTTCAGCAGTGTCGACTTCCCGCTGCCGCTCGCACCTACTACACCAATGAACTCGCCCGGCTGCACCTCGAAGCTAATATTTTTCAATACCTTCTGTTCAGGAGGGTACTGCTTCACTAACTGATCTACTCTAATCACCGTCAAGACTCCTCTCCATTCCGACAATGGCAGTTCGCTGCTTGATTGCTGCGAGAGACTTTTTATATGTGCGCAGCGATTCACGAACATGTACTCTTAGTGTAAGGAAGGTAGCCCCTAACTTGCAAGCGTTTTATTGCGCCGTCTGAAGATGAAGCCGAGTAGTGAGAATCCAATATACCAAGCCCCGAGCAAGTAGAACATGCTTCCAATTGATACGTATTGAATCCCAATGCCCGCTAAATTCGGCCCAATGATGCTCCCTAAGCTGAAGTGAATGGATGCAATCACGTTAGCGGACGGCAAATATTCCTTAGGCAATATGTCTGCTGCATACGCGAGCCCTAATGAGAAGAAAGAACCAACCAAGCCTCCAACGAGCATGAACATAATGAGAATTCCCCAGATGTTCGTACCCACAAACGGGATGATAAGGAACCCTAATCCCCCCAAGATACCGCATGCCATCAATACTTTTTTGCGGTCGATGCGGTCGCTAAGCATGCCTAACGGCAGCTGCAGAATAAGTCCCCCGATCCCGAAGAATGGAAGCAAATACGATATCCAATGCTGTTCCATGCCGAGACGAAGCGCGTATACAGGGAAGTTGCTATTCATCGAGGCTTCCATGTAACCGTATAGGAATGCTGGCATCAGAGCGAACCAGGCCCATTGGTAGGAACGGCGATAGCGTTTCTCCGGTCTCGATCCGTCCTTCATCATCGCAGCTTCTTCATTTGGCAGCTTCACATATACAATTGCCATAACAATGAGGAACAGGAGAACAATCGCGATGAACGGTGCTGAATCATGGATAGACAACAAATTAATGCCTAATGGCCCGAAGCTGAAGCCTACCCCATACGCCATCCCATATAGGGAGATGTTTCTTCCCCGTCGATTCGCTGGACTGACTGACACGGCCCACAGCTGTGTCGCATAATGCAGCGCGCTGTCACCTAGACCAACAACAATTCGCAGAACGAACCATACCCAAATGTTCGGGAAGAACGGAAATAACGCTAGTGCGATCGTAACCGACACCATACCGGCAAGCAGCATTTTCTTATAGCCGAGCCGAATGAGTATCCGCTCTACTAGGAACATCATGGAGAATACCCCTAAGTAGAGGGCGGTAGCATTCAATGCATTCAGATCGGATGGAACCCCCATCCGCTCCAAGAAGATCGTAAGTAAGGGCAGCAATAACCCCTGACTAAGACCTGTAATCATAACAACAATAATCAGAATTATAAATTTCCAAGTTGGGGAATCTGTCGTGTTCCGCCAAGATGCCATTCTTAAACCTCCCCATTTATCTCTATCAAATGAACATTTCACAATTATAGTAGACAATGCTATGCAATACAATTCATAATAAATGTAGACATTCATTGTCATTACCAAGGAGGCTACGCAGGCATGACCTATCATGTTCGTATCGACTGTTCATCGGTATATGAACTTATTGGAAGCTTCATGCTATTTGTACACCGCAAATGGATTCGCAATGTTGACAACGGCATGACGTGGGTACGTCAAGCAGAGCAAATGATGCCCAGTGAATGGGACAAGCATGCTAGTCAGGTGAAGCGTTATTCACTAACGGATTATGACATGCTGTATGCTATAGCGCTTGAATATACAGGCGGCAGTCATATTACAGGGTACATCGAGCATCTGGAACAGACAACTGATCAGCAATGGAAGCACGTTCAGGAGCAGTATGGCCTGCTAGAGATTTCGCTCACCAGAGAGGATTGCCAACGATATTATGTACCCGCATTGAAATGCTGGTATGAGCATTACATCTCGCACACCTTGCCGCAATGGGAGCCTATTTTGCTGCAAGATGCGGATGAGAAGCGGCTCTTAATGAGCAAAATAACTCCAGAAGAAGTTGTCGAAGTTGCAACGAATGGCATCGTCATTCGTGATGAGAAGAATCATATTCGCGAATGCATTCTTGCTCCAATGTGGCACTATCGTCCTATGAACAATACGTGCACGTTTAAGAACAAGCTGCTTGTCCTGTACGCGGTTGACGAGCCCGCTGAAGATGATTGCATGCCGTCTCACAGCTTGCTTCGGATGACGCAAGCACTTGCTGATCAAGAACGGCTGCAGCTGCTACGTTTCGTTAGTCAAGGTTCACGCTCATTTGCTGATATCCAACAGCATCTCTCCTTATCCAAAGGAACCGTGAAGCATCATTTGGCCGTTCTTCGTTCCGCTGGATACATACGTACCTATTGGGACGGCGATTCGGAATCCATCGCCCTTCGTCGGGAAGGGTTGTCCGACTTGTCCGTATTTCTAGAAGATTATGTGCAAGTACAATTGTAACGACTGACAAAGTATGCGTAATGGAAGGTTATCGCTATCCTCCTCACGCTTGTCATGTCTGAAAGGCGCAAGGAGGAAATCACATTGACTACATCAATGCCAAAACAAACAATACTGTTCGACATGGACGACACGCTCATTTATTGCAACAAATACTTTGACATTGTCATTCATCAATTTTTGGATACGATGACGACTTGGTTCAACTCATCGAACATGAGCGCGCAAGAAATCAAGTCCGTCCAATCTAAGTTCGACATCGCTGGCGTACAGAAAAACGGGTTTCAGAGCGAGCATTTCCCTCGTTCCTTCATTGATACGTACGACCACTTGTGCAACTTGACAGGCAGAGATTCCACTGAAGAGGAGAAGGAACAGCTCTGGAAGCTCGGACTTAGCGTGTATGACATGGAAATTGAGCCTTATCCAGGAATGGTTGAAACACTAGAACTGCTTCGTGATCAAGGTCATGAACTGTACCTGTATACAGGCGGCGAGCCTGTTATCCAGCAGCGCAAGATTGACCAGATGAAGCTGTCCGCCTACTTCGGAGATCGCATCTTCATTCGTCAGCATAAGACAGCTGAAGCATTAGCAGAGATTGTAAAGGAGCAAGGCTTCTTACCTGCCAATACATGGATGATCGGCAACTCCGTGCGGACAGATGTACAGCCCGGCCTCTTAGCAGGACTTCATGTCATTTATTTAAAGCGTCCGAATGAGTGGCTCTATAATGTCATTGACATTGAGATCGAGCCCCAGGGAGCGCTGTACACTTTAGAGAAGCTTGCTGACGTACCTCGTGTTATCGAGGAATGGCTGCTCACTTCCAAGCTGAGCTAGATCAAGCAGACCCAAGTTCACTTCGGAACACAACATGAAGAAGCCATGCTGTCTCGTTTCCACCCTATGATACGGGCATGTGGCTTCTTCATGTATGCTTCTAATGGAGAAACGGATATTCGTGTTCCGCTATTCTTCAACCACTTTCAAATCCCCAGTTGATCGATTGGCTAGAACCAATCTTCCTTTCACCGTTGCATTTCCTCTGGTAAAGCTAAGCTTCTTCGTGCTTCCCTTCTCCAATAGCTCACGCATCATCACCGGAGATATCGTCTTTCCTGTAGCCAACTGCTTTTTCCACACAACGAACTTGCAGCCTAGCTTATAGTTCGAACAGCCGAACCCCTTGCGCCCTTCAATTATCGTACCGCCACAGCCCTCACGAGGACATATGCCGAAGGTTTCAGGTGCTGCATGTTGTCCGCTTCCTTCTGACGAGCGGCTAGAGCCAGAAGCTTGCGTCGCCGAACTCTTCACTTTGGAGCTCTTCGATGTCTTGGCGCTGGTTTGCGGCTTGCCTCTCCCCTTGGATGACTTGTCCGATTCGATCAATGCAAGTACTTCCGCTGATACAGGGCTTTGCTTGCCGACACAATCAATGACATGAAGCGTAAACTTGCGCACAGCTTCCATGAATACATCTTCCGATGCCTCTCCTCTGGCAATCTGCGTTAATCGTCTCTCCCATTGCCCCGTCATCTCTGGTGAGGTTAGAAGATGTACCCCTGCCCCGCGAATCAGCTCAACAGCTGTCTTACCTTTGGTTGCGAGTGTAAGACGTTTGCCAGTCATCAAGATATATCCGACTTGCTTCAGCCGTTCAATTGTCGCCGCCCGCGTCGCAGGGGTTCCCAGCCCTGCATCCTTCATTACTTCACGCAGTTCTTCATTGTCCAGCTGCTTCCCTGCGCTTTCCATTGCCTTCAGCAATGTGCCCTCTGTATAAGACTTTGGCGGCTGTGTTTCCTTAGCAGCCATCTCCGCTTCGCGACAATGCACAGGCTGATTCTTGTCCAGGTTGAACTGCTCCGTATCGTTAAGTTCCTCTACTTGATCCGAGGATGATTGAGAATCCCCTTCATCCTCATCTTTCTTTTTCGAGCGCTTAGTGCGGGACTTCTCCTTATCATGATCATATAGGAGCTTCCAGCCCCGTATTCGCCATTGCTTCATGCTCGTCTTGAATGATTCCTGCTCGACCTCGGTTAACACCGTATAAAGTGTATACTCTGCAATTGGATAGAAGTGCGCCAGCAAGCGACGAACGATTAAGTCGTAGATTTTACCTTCTTCAGGCGATAAGGTGCCCGGGCGCTTCGTCGTTGGCAGAATGGCATGGTGATCCTCAACTTTGTCTGGGTTGCACACGCTGCGGTTATTTTTATGAACCCGACTCGGTTCTGCTTGCGCCGCCAAGTCCGCATAACCCGGCATACTCATTAGCATCTTGAGCGCCTGATGCATGCCTCCAATATTCTGCTCCGTCACATAGTTCGAGTTCGTCCGCGGGTACGTAATCGCCTTGTGCTTCTCATATAATGCTTGGGCTATATCCAGTGTCTTCTTCGCCGAGAATCCAAAACGCGCGTTAGCATCCCGCTGCAGCAGTGTTAAATCATAAAGCTTGTACGGATACTCCTTGCCTTCTTTGATCTGGTAGTCGGCAATTCGTCCGCTCTTCCCTCTCACTTTGTCAGCAATCTCAGTCGCCTTTTGCTCGTCCGTAATTCGGTCGCCCTGTCTAGTTCCCTTATAAGTTGTATCTCCCTGCTGAAATACAGCTGTAACCTCATAATAGGATTCGGATTGGAACGCCGCAATCTCCTGCTCCCGGTCATAAATAAGCGCAAGGACTGGTGTCTGAACGCGTCCAACCGACAATAGTGCCTTGTGCTTCGTTGTAAAGGCGCGAGAAGCGTTCATCCCAATAATCCAATCTGCCTGACTTCGGGCTCTTGCTGCAGCTGTAAGCCCTTCATAATACTCTGCACCCTTCATCTCTTCGAATCCTCGGCGAATCGTGTCTGCTGTCAGGTCGGATATCCATAAGCGCTTAACGGGCTGCTTCCATTTGTAATGCTGTTGAATTAGGGCGAAAATATATTGCCCCTCGCGCCCGGCATCGCACGCATTCACGATTGTATCGCATTGTTTCGCCAACTCACCGATCATTTTCAACTGATCCTTCGTGCGGCGTTCCGCCACGATCTTGAAGCTGTTCGGTAGAATCGGCAGATCGTAGAAGTTCCATCGTTTATATTTCGCATCATAGGCTTGCGGCTCTGCTAATCCGAGCAAGTGGCCGATTGCCCATGTAATAATGTAGTGATCTCCTTCAATATGCGTTCGGTGCTTACGGCCCCTTGGCTCGATGACAGAAGCGATGTTGCGTCCCATATCAGGCTTCTCAGCCACGACAAGTGTCTTCATCCTACCACCTCTTTCCATACACAACAGAAGAAGCCGCGCATGTGAGAATAAGCGCAGCTTCTTACTAACGTTACTATGTTCTATTATTCACTACTTTCGCATTTAAGGCAATAGTGTAGTTCCCATCAAATATCGATCCACTTCTCTTGCAGCCTCTCGTCCTTCATTGATCGCCCATACGACGAGACTCTGTCCACGGCGCATATCTCCTGCGGCAAATACTTTACCTACATTCGTCGCATACTTGCCATAGTCGGCCTTCACATTCGTCCGACGATCGGTTGCCAGTCCGAGTTGTTCGACAATGGTCTGTTCCGGACCATCGAAACCGATCGCAATCAGCACGAATTGTGCTGGGAATACGCGTTCCGTACCGGGAATCGGCTGATAAATTTTCCGTCCATTCTCATCGACAATCCGTTCAATCTGCACCGTGTGCAGTTCCTTCACCTGTCCATCTTCATCACCGACGAACTTCGTTGTCATGATGGAGAATTCACGAGGATCTCTGCCATACAAGGCTTTGGCTTCCTCATGGGCATAGTCCAGCGTGTAGACGTTCGGGAACTGCGGCCAAGGATTTGTACTTGCATCTCGTTCTAGCGGAGCCTTCGCATGCGTACCAAATTGTGTAACACTGCGACACCCGTGACGGAGCGCAGTAGCAACGCAATCGGTTCCGGTATCTCCGCCTCCGATGACGATAACATCCTTGCCTTCCGCATTAATATACTGACCATCCTCCAGATTGGAGTCAAGATAGCTCTTAATCGTACCATTCAAGTAATCCATCGCATAGTGGATTCCGTGCAAATTGCTTCCTTCTATTTGGAACTCACGCGGCTTCGTTGCACCTCCGCATAGAACTACCGCATCATGAGAGGCAACTAACTGATCAGCTGGGATGTCCTTGCCAATTTCCGTATTCGTCACAAATTGAATGCCTTCCGCCTCCAATAGCTGAATGCGGCGATCTACAACTTGCTTCTCCAGCTTCATCGTTGGAATCCCATACGTGAGGAGGCCGCCAAGACGATCTGAACGTTCAAAGACGGTTACGGAATGGCCGGCTTTATTTAATTGCGCGGCGCAAGCGAGGCCAGCAGGTCCTGATCCTACAACAGCCACATGCTTACCTGTTCGCTGTGCTGGAGGCTCGGGCTTCACCCAGCCCTCTTCAAATCCCCGTTCGATGATAGCTTCTTCTATTGTCTTAATCGTAACTGGCTGTCCGATTAGCCCCACCGTACAAGAGCCTTCACATGGTGCAGGACATACACGCCCTGTGAACTCTGGGAAGTTATTGGTCTTGTGCAGGCGCTCAAGTGCCTCCTGCCATAACCCACGATACACGAGCTGATTCCATTCTGGAATCAAATTGTGCACCGGACAGCCTGATGTTCCTCCCGTCAGTTCAATACCTGTATGACAATATGGGGTTCCGCAGTCCATACAGCGGGCGCCTTGTGTGCGAAGCTCTTCTTCACTTAAATGCTTATGGAACTCTTCCCAATCCTTCAGCCGTTCCAATGGATCGCGATCAGCCGGAATCTGACGGCGATACTCCATAAATCCAGTAGGTGTTGACATGCGATTTCCTCCATCCGTCCATCCGTATATTTGTATGAGTAAGGTTGATTGGTCATTCTTTTGTTGCTTTTTCATGGATTTTCATGCAGACATTCATTGCACTCTTCGACATGTTTTCAACCTATCCTACTCAATTTACGCCTATATTCCAATGGAGTCATGAACAAATCATTTGCATTTCTTCACACAAAAGCACATCAACACATTTACGATCTCAATTATTTTTTGCGTACAAAAGATTGGAACAGATGATCGAATTCATTCTTCTCATCAACGATTCCTGGCTCTTCCCACTCAAGCTCCCATACACGCTCATCGTATTCTGGGAAATGCTCGTCACCCTCGAATGTCTGCGCGATTCGCGTAACAAGCAGCTTGTCCGCATACGGCATAAACAAATTATAAATTTGGGCTCCGCCAATAATCATCACTTCTTCATCTTGAGCAAGCTCAAGCACGGGAGTGATGTCCGAGATAACCTCAGCGTCATCTGTACGCCACGCTGGGTTGCGCGTCAAGACAAGATTGCGCCGCTTCGGGAGTGCTCCGTTCAGCGAATCATACGTTTTACGCCCCATCACAACGGTCTTGCCTTTTGTATTCTCTCGGAAAAACTTCATATCATTCGGCAGATGCCACGGCATTCCATTGTCCTTGCCAATAAGCCGTTGTTCGTCCATCGCCCATATCATCGTAATCGACAATTTCAATTCCTCCTTTGATCGTTCTTAGCAGAGTCACAGAAGTCGAATGTAATATTCGTGCGCGTTATTGCACAACAACCATCGATTACACAGCGACAGGCGCTTTGATTGCTGGATGATATTCGTAGCCTTCGAACTCAAAGTCCTCAAAGCGGTAATCAAAGATTGATTCTGGCTTGCGCTTAATGACCAGCTTCGGAAGCGGCAATGGATCGCGCTGCAACTGCGTATTCACCTGTTCCAGATGATTCGAGTAAATATGAACGTCTCCACCGCTCCAGACGAACTCGCCTACTTCCAAATCACATTGCTGCGCCACCATATGCGTTAACAGCGCATAGCTTGCAATGTTGAAAGGCAAACCAAGGAACGTATCTACAGAGCGCATGTTCAACAAGCAGCTCAGCTTTCCATCTGCCACATAGAATTGGAAGGAATAATGGCATGGAGGCAGCTTCATCTGATCGACCTCGCCTACGTTCCATGCGGATACGAGCAACCGGCGGGAATCCGGATTCGTCTTAATTTGTTCAATCACATTCGCGATCTGGTCAATCGTACGACCGTCTTTCGTTTCCCAGTTCCGCCATTGCGAGCCGTATACAGGGCCAAGATTGCCGTTCTCGTCCGCCCACTCATCCCAAATCGTTACCTTGTTCTCCTTCAAATAGCCGATATTCGTATCGCCGCTAAGGAACCACAACAACTCATGGATGATCGAACGAAGATGCAGACGCTTCGTCGTTACGAGTGGAAATCCTTCATTTAGGTCAAATCGAAGTTGGCGACCAAATACGGATATCGTACCTGTGCCTGTACGATCTTCTTTTTTCACGCCATGATCCAAAATATCCTGCAATAATGCCAAATATGATTTCATTCTCTTTTCACTCTCTTTCCTCACCGTTCTGAAGTGTCTCTTACCTAGTGTACCATTCCAGAGTAAAAAAATCATCGGTATCCCATTCCATTATCATCATCGTGTTAATCGGTTACGATAGCGCTATTGTGTGACGCTCATTGAATCTCTCTCGAAAATGGAAGCTTAATCAAAGAAAAATCCGGCCATCATATGCCCGGATAAGAAAAAAGATAGAATTCACGAAATACCCAACGTTAAAATAACGTCACCCCTATTGACTCACAATGGGCAAACCGTACAGAATGTCTTATCGTTATTCTTCGAATTTATGACCACATTCTGCACAGAAGCTCGACCCTTTATCACTTGCTACCTGACACACAGGACATACAACCATCACTTTTATATCTACAACTTCCTCTTCTGAAAAATGCCCTACAAAATGATGTCCGCAGCCTGAACAGAACTTTGTATCTAATGTAGCAGGTTTACTACAAGACGGACACAGTTTCTCATTCTGCACCGTACGAATCCGATTTTCAACATCCTGAACTTCTGCTTTCTTCTGATTGATCTGTTCACTAAACAGCAGCAGTTGATCGCTTATTTCTTCTATTGTCCCATTTTGCATGGCATGATACACACATTCTCCCATACGACTGTAAATACCCGTAATTTCTTTTTCCTTTGAAGAGATTTGAAATTTCAACCGATTTACCTCTATCGTGGACTGTGCTTTTTTTCCTGCTTCCGCTGCACCTTGCTTTAATTTATCAAAAAAACTGCTCACCGTAATCCTCTCCATTCCGTAAATGTGTACTGATCATGATAACTTTGGATATTAGTAATATAGAGAAAAACATCTCTGTTTATTACATGAATCACCTTACATAACCAGTACTATTCACATCTCGGTAAAAAAAAGCCCCCGCAGCGCTGCTGCAAGGGCAAAAGCAAATCAAATATATAAACAGAACCGTAACAGAACGTATACAGAACCCTCAGAGAGAGAGGGGATTACTTACCTACTGTGTGGATTGGGTGACCAAGAACAACTTCAGCAGCTTCCATCACGATTTCACCAAGTGTTGGGTGAGCGTGGATTGTCAACGCCAAGTCTTCTACAGTTGCAGCCATTTCAACTGCTAAGCCCATTTCTGCGATCAAGTTCGATGCTTCAGGACCTACGATTTGAGAACCGAGGACGATACCTGTGTCAGCATCGGATACGATCTTCACGAAACCGTCAACGCTGCCGCCGAGGGACAACGCACGACCGTTACCTGCATAAGGGAATTTACCAGCTTTTACTTTGAAGCCTTTTTCCTTCGCTTCGGATTCAGACAAGCCTACGCTTGCGCACTCTGGATCTGTGAAGCATACTGCAGGGATGCACTTGTAATCTACAACACTAGGCATACCGGAGATTGCTTCTGCAGCCACTTTACCTTCGTAAGAAGCTTTGTGAGCCAATGCAGGGCCAGCAACGATATCGCCGATAGCGAAGATGTGCGGAATGCTTGTGCGTCCTTGGTGGTCAACTTCGATCAAGCCGCGATCAGTCATTTTCACGCCTATCATGTCCAGACCAAGCTCACCGTCAGTGTTCGGACGACGACCAACTGTTACGAGCAAGTAGTCAGCTGTCACTTCTTTGGACTCGCCGCCAACTGTGAATTTCACAGTAACGTCTTTGTCTGTTTGTGTAGCAGATTCTGCTTTCGCACCAGTGAAGATCTCAACATTGGATTTCTTCATGTTTTTCGATACAAGTTGTGTCATGTCTTTGTCGAAGCCAGGAAGAACCATGTCCGCGCCTTCGATAACAGTTACTTTCGTACCGAACTTGGAGTACATTTGACCAAGCTCAGCGCCGATGTAGCCGCCGCCGATAACGATCATGGACTTAGGAACTTCTGGCAATTCCAAAGCTTCTGTCGAAGACAGGATGCGTCCAGTGAATGGGAAAGGCTTCAATTCGATTGGACGGGAACCAGTTGCGATGATGCAGTTTTTGAACTTGTAGCGCGGTGCTTCTTGATCGTTGAAGACACGTGCTTCATTTTCATTGATGAACATGCATTCGCCTTTGAAGATTTGAACTTTGTTAGCTTTCAACAAAGCGCCTACGCCGCCAGTCAATTTCTTAACTACGCCGCCTTTAAATTCTTGCACTTTTGTGAAGTCCACTTTTACGTTTTCTGCAGTAATACCGATTGCAGAAGCGTGTTGTGTTACTTCATATTGGTGTGCAGCGCTGATAAGCGCTTTGGATGGGATACAACCGCGGTTCAAGCACACACCGCCGAGTTCGGATTTATCTACGATGAGTACGCTTTGGCCGAGTTGGGCAGCGCGAATCGCTGCCACGTAACCGCCAGGGCCTGCCCCGATAACCAAAGTGTCAATGTTCAAAGATGCGTCTCCTACTACCATTTGGTTACACCTCCATAACAAGCAACTCAGGATTAGCAAGCAGTTGCTTGATGTAGTTCATAAAGTTTTGAGCTGTCGCGCCATCGATCAGACGGTGGTCGAAGCTGAGGGACAATGCCATAACTGGCGCTGCCACGATTTCGCCGTTCTTCACAACTGGCTTCTCGGAGATACGGCCTGTACCCAAGATTGCAACTTCTGGGAAGTTGATGATTGGAGTAAAGAACATACCGCCAGCGGAACCAATGTTTGTGATTGTGATTGTGCTGCCTTTCAGTTCGTTCGGAGCAAGTTTGCCTTCACGACCGCGGCTAGCCAAATCTTTAATATCGTTAGCGATCATCCAGATGCTGCGACGATCTGCATCATTGATTACAGGAACCATCAAGCCGTTGTCTGTATCTGTTGCGATACCGATATTGTAGTACTTTTTGTACACGATTTCGTTGTTTGCTTCGTCGATCATTGCGTTCATCGCAGGGAATTGACGGCAAGCTGCAACGAGTGCTTTTACGATGAATGGAAGGTAAGTTACTTTTGTACCTTTCTTCTCCATCATTGGCTTCAAGCGTGTGCGGAATGCAACAAGCTCGCCAACTTCCACTTCGTCCATGATTGTAACGTGTGGAGCTGTGTAAGCCGATTTAACCATTGCATTCGAAATCGCTTTGCGGATACCTTTGAATGGTACACGCTCTTCTTCAGCATCGCGTCCAGTTGCTGCTGCCGCTGGAGCTGCTTTTTTCGCTTCTTCAGCTTTAGGAGCTTCAGTTGCTGCTGGAGCTGTTGCAGGTGCTCCGCCGTTAGCGAATGCTTCTACATCTTCACGAGTGATTTTGCCGTTCTTGCCAGTAGCAGGAACTTCAGCAATGTTCACGCCAAGATCACGAGCATGCTTGCGAACGCTTGGAGTTGCAAGTACATCACGGTTAGGTGCTGCTGCTACGCCTTCAGCTTTAGGAGCTTCAGCTGCTGCTGGTGCAGGAGCTGCTTCCTCTTGAGCTGCTTCTTCTGGCATATCTTGCTCAGGAATTTCACCTTCAGCGTCGATGATCGCTACTACTTCGCCCATGTGGCATACTTGACCATCTTTCGCGAATACTTCCAATACCGTACCATTTACAGGGCAAGGAACTTCAACGATAGCTTTATCGTTTTGTACTTCCATGATGATATCATCATCAGTTACCTTGTCTCCTGCTTTAATGTGCATTTTGATAATTTCGCCTTCGTGAAGGCCCTCCCCTAGTTCAGGGAAGCGATACTCAAATTTAGCCACAGTAAAATCCTCCTTCTCTCTGTTCCGGTTCTATCTTAGAAGTTCAATACTTTGTTGACGCCTGCTACGATACGAGCTGGTGATGGCAACCATTGATCTTCGATTTGTGCGAAAGGATACACTGTATCTGGACCTGCAATTCGAAGTACAGGTGCTTCCAAGTGAAGAATCGCTTTTTCGTTGATTTGTGCAATAACTTCTGCAGCTACGCCGGAAGTCTTTTGCGCTTCTTGTACCACAATTGCGCGGTTCGTCTTCTTGATAGACTCAACGATTGTGTCGATATCAAGCGGCGCCAATGTGCGAAGGTCGATAACTTCTGCTTGCACGCCTTCTTTTTCAAGTTCAGCAGCAGCTTTCATTGCTGTGTGAACCATCAAGCCGTATGCAAGAATTGTTACGTCTTTACCTTCACGAACAACTTTGGCTTTACCGATTTCAACTGTATATTCGCCTTCTGGCACTTCATCACGGAATGCATGATACAAGTTCAAGTGTTCCATGAAGAATACTGGATCATTGTCACGGATTGCGGAAATCATCAATCCTTTTGCATCGTAAGGGTTGGAAGGAACAATAACCTTGATACCTGGTGTTTGTACCATCAAACCTTCAAGGGAGTCTGTATGCAATTCTGCAGCTTTTACGCCGCCACCGAATGGTGTGCGGAATACGATTGGCGAGTTGTAGCGGCCGCCGGAACGGAAGCGCATGCGTGCTGCTTGAACGCACATTTGGTCAAGTGCTTCATAGATGAAACCTACGAATTGGATTTCAGCAACAGGACGGAAGCCTTGAACGCCCAAACCTACTGCCATACCGCCGATTGCGGACTCTGCAAGCGGAGTATCAAATACACGCTCTTCACCAAATTCTTTTTGCAAACCTTCAGTCGCACGGAATACACCGCCGACATGGCCAACGTCTTCACCAAAGACCACAACATTAGGGTCTCTTTTCAATTCAACGCGCATTGCGTCGCGAATTGCTTCTTTCATATTCATTTGTGCCATTGCTTGTTTCCTCCTTACCGTTATCACAGAACCATATATGGATTCGTTGTCCTCGCATCAACGAGGCCCGTTAACTTTCAGAACGCTGTTCGAATTATTGGAAATCCGCTTTTTGCTCTTCCAAGAATTTCGGAGTAGTTTCGAACATGCTGTCGATCAAGCCTGCAACAGTCATTTTCTCTGTTTTTTCAGCACGTTTGATTTCTTCGTTCACTTTTGCTTTTGCTTCATCTTTTACGCGAGCTGTGTCTTCTTCTGTCCAAAGACCTTTTTTCTCCAAGTATTTGCCGAAGCGCACGAGTGGATCTTTGATTGCCCATTCTGCTTCTTCGTCTTTTGTACGATATTTTGTAGTATCGTCCGCCATGGAGTGTGGACGGTAACGGTAAGTCAACGCTTCGATCAACGTTGCGCCTTCACCTTTGCGTCCGCGTTCTGCAGCGATTTGAACAGCCTTGATAACGGCAAGTACGTCCATGCCGTCTACTTGCATGCCATGGATACCTGCTGCAACGGATTTATGAGCGATCGACTTCGCATTTGTTTGTTTCGCAAATGGAGTTGTGATTGCATAGCCGTTGTTTTGTACGAAGAAGATAACTGGCAAGTTGAATGCGCCTGCGAAGTTCAAGCCTTCGTAGAAATCGCCTTCGGAAGAACCGCCGTCACCTGTGTATGTGATTGCAACCTGTGCTTGCTTTTTCAACTTGAAGCCCATTGCAATACCCATCGCGTGCAAGATTTGCGCGCCGATGATGATTTGCGGCATCATTACGTTAACGCCTTCTGGAATTTGTCCACCATGTTGATGACCACGGGAGTACAAGAAAGCTTGGTACAAAGGCAATCCGTGCCATACGATTTGCGGCATGTCACGATATGCTGGTACAACAAAGTCTTCTTTTTGCAAAGGATATACGCTACCTACCATGGAAGCTTCTTGACCGGACACCGGTGCATAGAAACCAAGGCGGCCTTGACGGCCAAGGTTGATTGCGCGATCATCCCATGTACGTGTAAATACCATACGGTACATGATTTCTTTCAATTGTTCGTCAGTCAGATCCGGAACCATATCCGGGTTAACAATTTCTCCTTCCGGAGACAAGACGGACAACGGTTGAATCTCTTCCGTCTGAACTTCAAATGGGAACTTGCTCATGTTTTTCACCTCAATAAAAGTTTGAAGATTTTGTTTCGCTGTTATAGAATTATTATACACCTGTTTTAGTCGATTGGTCAAAAGAAAACGCGAAAAAAGTGAACATTTTGTTGAATTGTTGTTATAACAGCTGTTGTTTCGGACTATAACAGGGTGTTACAAATTTGTGAACTCACTCACATAGTCGATACTTGTTCGCGGACATTATATAGTAGAAAGTCAAAGATTCTTATTTCTTTCCTATAGCGAGTCCCTAATCAAGACCATCGAAATTAGTATTCACCAACATTGATAAAATTTTGCATGAGGCGGTGCTATGCATGTCAGATTCTTCAATATTCAAGAGAACCATTGTAAAACACGACATTCCAAGCAAATATCTTGAAGGAGGCAGTCGTCACGTTCGCGTCTATTTGCCGCCAGGATATCAGGAAATACTCAGTTATCCCGTTGTCTATTGTCAGGACGGA
Organism: Paenibacillus sp. KS1; assembly: GCF_001680695.1. Classification (NCBI taxonomy): domain Bacteria; kingdom Bacillati; phylum Bacillota; class Bacilli; order Caryophanales; family Paenibacillaceae; genus Paenibacillus; species Paenibacillus sp. KS1. The sequence continues at coordinate 35,862 of NZ_MAIS01000024.1, forward strand.
GAAGATTTCTTTAATTTTGGTCGTATTGCGACACACGCGAATCAGCTCATTATCGAAGGTGACATGGAGCCATTCATCATCGTTGGAGTTGATGTGAATAAGAAAATCCGTACTTCTGAGTATTCCCCGGATGGAGAACGATTTGAATCCTATACTCGCGCCTTTGCAGAAGAGATTGTACCTGCAATTGAGCGAATGTATCCAGTACGCACCGATTGGACAGAAATCACGCTCGCAGGTGATTCACTCGGTGGCACTGTTTCCCTACACCTAGCGCTAAAATATCCTGACAAATTCCGTCAGGTAATCTCCTTGTCCGGCGCCTACTACCCATACTCGCAGCAGCTTATCGCGCAGGAGCAGGATCTATCATGGCTGCATCTCTTTATGATCGTCGGTCTGCAAGAGACTGCGTTCACAACCGATACAGGGACTTATAATTTTGTTGAATTAAATCGGGATACACACAAGCTGTTTACGGATCGAAATGCTCATGTTCTCTATGGCGAGCATGAAGGGCATCATTTGTGGGGATTCTGGCAAAAACACGTCCCAGATGCTCTTCGTCATTTTCTTGACTAGCTGCTTGTCCATTTCCATATGAGCATACAAGCATTGATGAGGAACACCCCTATTAAACATAAAAAAAGTAGTGGCATACAAGGATGTATGTCACTACTTTTCATCAAACCCATAGATATTTTATAACATGAAAGGATGTTCCTCTTTAATCCGCTCTAACAATCGTACACACCCCGCTTGAACTAAACGATATACTTCTTCAAAGTTGCCTGTATAGTACGGATCAGGCACCTCTTCACGGTTCTCTTCAGGAAGCAAAGTCATAAATCGCAGAACTTCAGATGTTCTGTTGTCCGAGCCTTCCCACGCCAGCACATTTTGTTCGTTGCTCGGATCCATACATACGATGTACGTATAAGTTTGAAAATCTGTCGGATGAAGCTGTCGTGCTCTCATCCCTTCATAAGTAATCCCGTGTTCGTCCAATAGCTTGCGAGTTCCTTCATGCGGAGGATGACCTATATGCCAATCTCCTGTTCCTGCTGAATCCACCTGAATCACCTGTTCTAAGCCTGCTTGCTCCACTTGCTCACGGAATACAGCTTCAGCCATAGGAGAACGGCATATATTTCCCAGGCATACGAACAACACGTTCACCTTCGTACTTTCAGCCACGTAACATTCCTCCCTTTTCTATATACCTTAGCTTCTTGCCTTACTTAGTGTTTCATTATGTAAGGTGTATATCCTGTTAAGATTCACTTATTGTATCGGCAGTCTTTATTTATTGCAAATGGATATATTTATTTGGTTCCCCATTCATATTTCGATATAATGGGAGGGATTCAACTTGTCATCATACTTATTGCGATATAAAGGAAGGTCATAACGTTGTCAAACGATCAACAGGTTACTTCAACACCCGCTCATATTGCCATTGTAGCGGGTGGAACCATTTCCGAGAAAATAGCAGACCAGATTCGTACGATGGATTACATCATCGGCGCTGATCGAGGAGCTCTCTATCTGGTACAGCACAACATTATTCCCGATCAGGCCTTAGGAGATTTCGACTCCGTAACAGAGGATGAACGGGAGCATATCCGCGCTTCGAGCCGGAAATACATGGATTGTGACGCCGTCGATAAAAATTATACCGACACCGAACTTGCTTTCAATCATGCTCTCGCAATGAAACCAACGCAAATTACGCTATTCGGCGTAACCGGCACGAGACTTGATCATACGCTGTCTAATATTCATTTATTGCGCAAAGCCGTCGATGAAGGAATTAAGTGTCAAATCGTTGACGAACACAATATCATTATGCTAACGAATTCGAGTGTTACATTACAGACGAATTCCTTCCCGTATGTATCATTGCTGCCACTGAGCTCAACGGTAACTGGTATTACGTTAACTGGATTTAAGTACCCGCTTCATGATGCAACCCTGCAGATTGGACAATCCCTAGGAATAAGCAACGAATGGGATGACGGTGATACTGCTTCGGTTCGTGTGCGAGAAGGCTACCTCTTAATTATTTGCAGTCGCGATTAATATAAAGTGGATTTCAATCTCTGTCAAAGTGTCATTCGTAAAAGGAATACGCCATTCAATCGTTCTATGATGTAACTACCTGCGAACGTTCGAATGGCGTATTTTTTATTTGTAAATAATCTTTACATCACCGCTTACAACAACAGCATACCTAGCATGGCTGACAGCAGAACGGTAATCCAAGGCGATTGCCTCCATACAATTAGTGATAATATACCAATTAGCACGATACACATGTGAATCGGACTCGTTACCGATGTTGTGAGGACAGGATCGTAAAGTGCTGCAAGCAGCAACCCTACAACAGCGGCATTGATCCCTTGAAAAGCTGCCCGAACACTCCTCCATTGCCGAACATGCGACATATAAGGGAGTATTGCCCCCATTAGCAGGTAAGAAGGGAGAAAAATAAATAAAGTAGCAACGATGGCAAGAACGATTCCAAATCCACCTGAATGAATAGAAGCACCTACAAATGCTGCAAATGTAAACAAAGGCCCTGGTACTGCTTGTGCTGCCCCATACCCTGCGAGCAGTGAAGAATCATCCAGCAACCCTGCCGTCATCAGTTCATGCTTCAGTACAGGAAGGACAACATGTCCGCCACCGAACACCGCTGACCCGGTACGATACATGACTTCCATAAGCTGTGTCACAACACTTGGTATATAATATGCCAGCATAGGCAGCCCGATAAGCAGTCCGAAAAATAACAGTGTCATCCATTTTGCAAATGTACGTGAAATGTTTGACTTCCCTTCTTCATTGCACTCATATTGGTTTTGATTGGTGCTGATCGCCGGTTCGCTATGTTCCGCCCGATTTCGGTATAGAACGACACCTGCAGCAAGTGCCCCCCCCATAATAAGGAGCTGTCCGTAAACACCGGTAAGAAGAAGGGATAGGATTGCGGCAACAATTGCGATCGTTCTTCGAAGCGCGTCAGGTGTCAATTGTTTATTCATTCCCCATAACGCCTGAATAATAATCGGAACTGCCGCAAGCTTCAATCCTTGCAGCCACCCAGGATCCTGATTGGGCAGCCAACTAATTCCGAAGGCAAATAAGGCAAGCAGACAAGCAGACGGCAGCGTAAAGCCCAACCACGCCATCGCCCCTCCAAGCCATCCAGCTCTCCTCATACCTATTCCAATTCCAAGTTGGCTGCTGGATGGGCCGGGAAGCATTTGACTAATCGCCTGCAATTCAGCAAACTGCTGATCGTCTAACCATTTCAACTGCTGTACATAGGTTTTATGAAAGTAGCCTATATGCGCAGCCGGCCCTCCAAAAGAAGTCAATCCTAGCCGCAATGCGGTCACAAATGTTTCTCTAACTCCATGCCAATAGGTTCTCATCCGATTCCTGTTACTCCTCTTCTATTTCGCACGAATATATCTTCATTGTTCCTTCATTTCTTATATGATGAGGTACCATCCGAATTGAAGCAATAGATTTACATAATCTTATTATTGTGCAAACTGCGTTTAAATTTGTGAATCAGAACAGCCCCAGCAAATTTACAGTAAAATAAACAACCTCCCTGCTGTTTTCAGGACGGCTCATTAAAACGTCGCTTTGCGATATGTATTACAGCAAAGACCCCTATTAAGTTGAAATCGCATTAGGGACATGATTTCAAAAAATATCCTTGTTTGGCCGCATCAGCTGCTAAATGATAGGATTCCAAAGCATTCGATGGAGCGCATTTTTCGGGGAATGCATACTTAATGCCATTCATGATTACGCCATGATAGTTGTTTCTCTTAAGCAGCCGTGAGCCGCCGAGAGCATAATGATTATACGAAGAATAGCCTAAAGGCAAACCTTGTATGAAGGCCATAACACCCACGTCGTTGATGGTATTATGCCATTCTTCATCTGAAATGGAAGGCAAGGTTAACGTATAGGAGACACCATTTCGTAAAGCCCGTTCGTTGTGTTCATTGATGGTGTTGGCCAGCGCTTGTTGAATGGTATCTACGATTGTCGTACGTCTTACCGCATCAAATAACTGATCATCCTGTAGTATCGGAACATCTGCAGCCGTGCTTTTTAACTCCCGTTGATATCCTGCAAGCCAGCTCCCCGATGATGGACGATACACGTTAATATAGTCATCTAACGTAAATCCGATCACATTTCCACCTTGATCCATAAACCCATAAGGCAACTTCGGCTTCCATACATGCTGCATCTGGGATTCACCATTTCGGCCGATATATTCATCCTCAGCATACATATCAACACCATCATAGCCAATGATTGCAATCACCGGAATATATCGCTTCAATTCATCCTGCTTTTTCTCCTCATTCCATAAACCAAAGTTAAGAAATAACGTCATAAAGAATGAATTAACCGCATCATTACGACGCAGTTCCAGCCGCTTCTGTGACTCATATCCTTCCTCCGTCTCCTTCCACACAGCAGATATCTGCAGTGTACGGGCTGCATCATCAACGGCTTGATTCATAGCGTCATTATAATTCAGTTCAAGCTGCAGCTTGCTCGCTTCCTCTCTTGCTTGTAGCTTATTCACCCAAAACAAAGGGAAACAGATCAGAACAAAGATTATTGAAAATTTAACTACTTTCATTTCGCACCATTCCTCCGACAGGAATACGAATCCGTTCAGTTGGGCCAAATGAGCCTGTCAGCCAGTCCAAAATCATGGCCGCACGTGTTCGATTCGTATTGCTTACGGACACATAGAAATAATCTCCAATGCTCAGCTTATACGTACGGGACGGAGATTCAACAGATTGTCCATCTCCCGGAAACAGCTTTTCCATCAGCATCACTTTATTGTTTAGTTGGTAACGGATTAGATAGTCCCCAGTAAATGTATTGACTTGAACGGGATCCCTATAGATCGGATCATACTTTTTCTCATAATGCTCAACAACCACATCATATACATTACCCGTCTTCTCCATTTCCGCCATAAAATCATTCCACATGACAGGAGTGATCACTCCCTTATCCCTTACGGCATCTGAGAATGTAGATGCACTTCGCTGCACATACATCGCAGCTAGGTCATCCTGCCGCTGATATGATTCTAATATCGGGTAAAGAAAGAGCAGCAGCACTCCTATCATCACACCAAGCAGCTTAACTACTGCATTGCCCAATCCGCTACCTCCTACCTGAAGATCATTTTACGGATGTCGCCATCTTCATTTCGTTCGATATGAAGATGATATTGTTTCGTTCGTGATATCGAATTAAACTGAATATCCTCAAGGAGGATTGGAGATTTGACGCTCATGCCTTCAACCTCAAGCTCAACATTCTCCCTCAACTGACTGATAAATAGAATGACATCAGCTCCCGTTAATGGCTTAGATCGTATAGGCTCCATCGTAGATCGAACATTCCGATCCTTCACTTGATTGGCATGATCTACTTGTCGAATCGTAAAGGACGTACTTCCAATGAGTTGTAAGGCCCCCGTCAATGCGACCAAAAACAGTATCGATGCTACTGCTAGTTCAGCTATTCGACTCGCATTATGCATACTGCCTCCCTTTTCAAGCACTGATGTCAAAATATAAGTTTCCCAAAATTCCACAGTGGAGATATGTATATAAGAAAACACAGGGTGACACCCCGAATCTTACTGCTGTTCAAATACAATCCCTCTTGTTACGTTGCTGGAGTCCACGATTAGCTTTGCTTTAAACTTTCCGCTAGGATTCACGTAGTTATCAGATGATTCATTCAATGCCAAATCTATGCTGTCATTTCGATTGTTCCCCGCAATCTCACCGTTCGGCAGCACGTAATATCCATAATGATTTCCATCCGATTTTCCTGCACGATTTTTACCAGTTACAACACGAATCCCGAATTGATCTTGCTTGAAAAATTTACGTATTGCATTAATGACCTGAGAACCGCTAACCGAGGTATTATCATAAACCGTAAATGATGCCTTGCTTAACTCTGTCTGGATCGATGAAAATTCATTTTGAGCCGTTTTTGTCGCTTCCTGCGCACTAACGAACAACAACACAACAATTGTAATTAGTGCAATGGTAAGGAAAATTCCTGCTGCCACCTTCAATGCAGATTGGGCATTATTCATACTTTATACACTCCTTTGTTATAGAGATCGGATTTGTTCAAAGGAAGAACGCATTTGCTCTGCGCTCATCCATACAAGGGGTACCACGAGATACAAAAAAATTAAGGCATACATCGGAGCGAAGCCCAGCCACCTTCCCCAGCCTGCTTTGGCTTCGATACTTGTCTCATAATGCTGTCTAAGCATATCCTGTTCATAGAACCAGTCTTGCTCTGCATCATCGAACGCCTCATTAAGCGGAATATGATTGTGAGCTAGCTCCAGCTTGTCCACAAGCCTGACGAAGTCTGGATATGGCGCATGGATTCGCAGCTGTTGTAGCGCATGATCCGAACCACTCTCCCAATTAAGCAGACACAATTGTAAAGGGCGGCGGAACATAGTCGTGCAGCGACTCATCCACTCCATCATCGATTCAGCCGTCATCCGCTCGAAAGCACGCAGCAGCATGCAAAGAGACTGCATTTGACTGATCTCTGTACGCATATCCAAGTTTCGAATCCGAATACGGATCCGCAGAATCATAACAAATGTATAATATGCACCCCACCCAACGGTGAATGGAAGCAGAACCTCCCACCATGAAACTTTCATCTCACGATCATAAATAGCAAGTGGTACGAGCGACTTCGTCGATTGTTCGATTCGTTGATAGCTCCAGTCTGGGTGTTCCTTCAAGATCGCAGTTTTCAGAGCGAGTTGAAGTCCGTGATTGCCTGTCTCTGGGTTGGAACTTAGTATCCATTGCTTAGTTAACTCCATACTTAGTCCCGCTTCTAGCGATTTGGTATTCAGCTGATTCCATATCCATCGCGTAGATCCCAAGTGCAATGAGACAATTAACACAAAGCAGATTCCACAAGTTACGATCGCGTGTATGAAGCGATGGCCATAGAAATGCCCTAAGGTCATCGATTCGTTTGCTTCATGTAATAAGCGCTGAGCACGCTTAAGTGACCCAATCTGCCTACTGTTCACCCAGACATCCAGTAATCTTCGAATGATTCGCTGCTCCAGCAATCTTCTGATCCACCCAGTGCGCTGTGATTGATCCTCAGCCATCGCGCTTATCCAATGAAGCTGTTGTAATATGCGATGGCACATCAAGACGGAACAGAAAACTGTTAGTTGCAGACACCAACCAAGCTTCGAATGATAAAACAATTCCATAGATGGAAAATAGGTCGTCGCCCACCTTTCCAGTGGATCTGTAAATAGGACGGGAATAACGGCAATTGCTTTTAATCCCCCAAGCAGATAATCGAGTCGTGCACGCATAACGAGCTCTGTTTGCATTTCACGAACAATCATGGCAAGTCCCTTCAAATAGGAAGAACCATCTGTTCCCTTCGGATCACCATACTCAGCTACCAACTTGGATAAGCCTCCAAGCATCTTATAATAACGATTCGGAGCTGCCTCCTCATAAGCAGCCATAGCGGAATCGGAATCGGGATCGCTAATCAACTTCGCAACACGCTGTAAATGTGGTGCGAGCATCGGGTGCGAGCATTCAATCGTATCTTCTAGTGCAGCATCCACCATCTTGTACCGATGATAGGCATGTCTCATATGCCCAATCGACATGGATGATAAATGAAGAAGCTTCACTTCGGCACGTGTGATCATAACGTCACGATATAGACTTTCCGCCACACTAAGTACAACAATAAGCATGATCCATGACAGCAGATTTTGATCGAAGGAGACGAATATTGAGAGCGCAATGAGAATCGCTATTCCACTCCCTAGCAGTATGGAGGCTGTTCGCTCACGCAATAGCCACTCGTCATAACTGTATAACGGTGCAAGCTGTTGGCGGAGTGACGCCGTCTTCTTTTTTAGCATAGGAACTCTCAAGCTCCAACGATAGACATCCCTCAGCAGTTTTTTATACACTTGTGTGAGAGCCTTAACTCCATTCTGATGTCCATGGGTACGTACCCTATTCTCAGCAATCCCAGTCGACATTAACTTTCTAGACAACATCCATAACATGAAAGAGACAGCTATTGCCCCGCTTGCAATCCATAGTAACAAGCTGCTAACTAGCAACCGAATATCCTCCCTCCTGAGCAAGCCAATCGCGGAATCGTTGCTTATCCTCAGCAGTCATTTCGGCTTCCATCGCTTCTCTCTGGTTCACGGATATCGGGTTCACGAGGTAATATCGGCCTTGATGATATTCGATAATATTTCGGTATGTGAAGGTGCGAGTTCGCATCATATGTCGGTGCACACGCTGTGAGGATTCGATATAGCGATCCCATGTCATGTTCGCATCACTTTGTGTGTCAATCATTTCTTCGCCTTCGTTATGATTAAGAAGTGGAATACATTCTGTAATGCGCTCAATATATCGTTTGCCCTCGACATCCCGAGAGAGATGAACATCGAAGTGAATCACTTGGCTTACCTGCTGCTCGGCTATCGACTCATTATGGAACATTCCCGTCTTAAGCAACGAGTTCCGAAGCGACAGCACCAAATCAGGAAATGTCTTGGCATGATGCGTGAAGACGGTGAACAGGCTTGCGACTTGAGCCATCTGTACCATCCAAGCTGCAACCGGATCCGTTGCCACCTCACCTAAAATATGCACAGTTCCGTCTGTCTTCTTCTGTACGTCCAAACCAGCCTGACCTGCTATGCGCTCTGTCTCTCGGAGCGTAAGGATATTCCTGCTGGGATATAACTTACGAAGATTCAGTTCAAAAGCCTGTTCCTGTACTCGAAGCGGATAGAACGCATAAATCGATTGAATTAATGCCATTAACAGAGTCGTCTTCCCCGATCCTTGCGCACCTGTGATGGCGGTCACTCTCGCCCCTCGCATTAAGAAATGAAGCAATTCAGTAGGAAGCTCAGCGTTCTTGTCTCGTATGAGCTGCTGAAGTGTTACAACCTGCGTATCAAACTTACGAACAAAGAATGACCAAGATTCTGCAAATGGCGGACGTAGCACAACGACACGCGACCCGTCCTTCATATGATTGATCCGATAGCCGTCCGCTTCCGTTAATGATCCAGGTGTCTGGTATTTATATATGTTGTGGCATACCCGGCGCAGTTCAGCCTCCGAACCAAATGATAGGAAGGAAAGTTGAATCGACTTCCCCTTATAGAAGATCCATACACTATCACATGCCCGCTGTAGGCCGCCAGCAACTAAATCCCCTTGATTCTTTGTCGGTGAAGCTGTGTTCGAACTCTGCCAGTAGCCCCCTCTTGTCATGGCTTCATCTGGAATACCACTTACTCCACCTGACACACCATCTATCCGCATGTCGCGTATCTCATCAATAACAGAGAATCCCTTATAACGTTGATACAACCGCTGTGCGATTATCCAGATCCGATCCTCCCAACTGAATTGAAGCCTTTCTAACCGATATGCTGCATCGATATCTTCCTCCGTAATTACATCGTGCATTTGATGAACACCCTGTGCCATCGGTATGCGTTTACGCTCACTCCAGCCATATTTATCGATTAACCTATGCAAGGCATCGAAGCTGTACCGCTTTTTAAAGGCATACAGTAATAGATCGAATTTGTCTTGTGAAGTTAAAAGCTCGGGTCGATCTATCGGTAATAACTGTTCGGAATTGCCTTTGCTGAGCTTAATTTGCTCTTTGAGCATATCCACAATCCATTCCTTAATGTACTCTTTATCCGCGACATCCCCACTGCAGCATGTACGGAGTGTTTTGCGAAGAGAAACACGCCGATTCATTTCACGAGAATATTCTTCTTCATTACGGTACAAATCCAGCGGCAGATCACTCGTCCATGCAAGAAACGTATCCTTCACTGTTTGATCCAGCAAGTCCCATGTCCATTCATCCTTAGTAGGATAAGAGGTGTGTCTGTTAGGGTTACGGAACAAGCGCCAACAAACGAACATCGCTAGGAGCAGAACCGAAACACCCAAAATTGAGGATCCTACATAGCCCCAAATTGACATCCACTATCCACCTGCCTTTCTCCCTTGATGATAGCCGGACTCTTCCAGAATATATTTACTCAGCTTCATATTCTCTAAAATGAATGGGCATCGTTTCCCTCGTTCATGGCGCTGAGATTGGCGCAAATACCAGTCCATCACCATTCTATCGTCTGCAGCATTGCGGTAAGCTGCTGCATACGGCATTGTGAAAAAGGGCTGGTGGAGCGAATACATACGTTTTACGTTCATAGGATTTACCTTCACATCCGCATCATACTGTCCTATCACGAATGCATCTGCGCTTTTTCCTGCTTTCTCCATTGAGATATGGATCTCTGACCGGTTCTGCGGCAACACTGCGATGGTACCTTGCATATTCATTTTGCCAATGAGCTTCAAAGCGGTTATATCCTGCTCATTCATATCCCACAGCACAAGATCATATCGTTTGCTCACTAGCCTCTGCACGTGAAGCAGAAGATGCTCATGCAGCGTATCTCCCATCTCCTCTGAGTCATAACCAGGGAGAATATCTAATCGACTCATCACACTTATCATATAGGAGGAGATCGATTCTTCCTCAACTTGATGGTGTCGAAGCATGCGTGCAAGAGCACTCCAGCCGTTCGGAGTTATTAGCCGCCCGCCTGCTCCTGCCTGGCGCATAACATCAAGAGCGGGAGGAAATAGCTTCTCAACTCCTTCCCCTCTTCCTTTGACATGTATGAGCAGCACTTTCATCCGATAGTGCCAAGCGAGACTAATTGCCGTACACGCAGCAACTGTTGTTCCTCCAGCCATGCCTCTTCCGATTGACGAAATCATCCAATGTTTACAGAGCGACATGTTTCATTCGTCCCTTCTTAGGTGTTCTTAAACACTGCTTCCATGCCCGTTCTGTCAGTTTACCGGTGAAATGCTCAGTAAGGATGCGCCAAGCACGCTTCGTAGCACGTGGATAGTTGGATGCTTGCAATTGACCATCCTGAAAATCTGACATGCGTGCAGTCCAATTACGCTCATCTTCTTCAATAGCGATACATTCTCGAGCCCACCGGTGCTCAAATACGGAATAATACCATTCGATCATAAACGCAAACTCATCCTCCGGCATGAGCGAACGCAGGATCATGGGCACGAATTCAAGCTCCTCATCTCCGTCGTATTGCTGCTGGAATGCTTGCAGCCATTCTCTGTTCTTCTGCAATGAAAATCGTTCCATCGTCTGCACAAGCAAGCGAGTGTCGATCTGCTTCCATTGTTCAGCATTACAAAACAATGCGCGATCCGTGTCAATAATGATATGGTCGTAGCCTTCAACACTGCTGCCATGCCGTTCAAGCAACTGAATCATATCGTCCCAAGATATAGCTCCTGACAGCACATCATAACCATTCCAGTGCATAATAGGTTGCTGAGATTGCATGAGCAGCCCTGTCTCAGTCCCAATCCGTCTTGTTGTTGTTGCATCAACAATAAGCACCTTCTTCTCTAATCTCGTTAGGAACGTCGCTAGCGCCACTACATGATCGCTCTTATCGCAAGCGCCCACGAATATACCGATCGTCATTTTCCTAACTCCTCCTGTATATTCATCTTTATAACTACTCTTTGACAGAAATCCTCTTCGCTACTGCTTCTTTGAGCTCGGTATCGCTTCTGAGAAAATAGAGCTGACCTCTTCCCCTGTCGATACCTCTCCCGTCGATTCTTTATTCAGATTGTCCCGGTTCAGTATCTTATCTTGGTGATTCTCGGCATCATGAGTAATAGTGCTCCCCTTCTTAGCGATGCCTTGCTCACCATTCTTCGGATTTGGCTGTTTTCGAGTATCGTTATCTTGTTGGACTACACCCGTCTCCCGTTGATTTTCATTAGATGACAGATCCGTGGACTGCACGGAATTAGAACCAGGTTGTCCAACAAATGGTGAATTACGAATAGGTGCCCCAGCTCTGCCGGTTAAAGGTGAGTATCCTGAAACTTCAGCCGAACCCTCTCCATGCGTAGAAACATAGCTTGCATCTGTTCGGTTCCCCTCCATGTTGTTCCAACCATCTGCTAGACTCTTGTTGGCACTCTGTCGTTCCCATTCCTTCTCCATCCGTGATCGAACCAATCGTGTCAATGCTGTATCTGCCTTCTTTACAATACTCGGATCCGCCTCAATCAACTTCAACACTTGCTCATTGGCCGGATAATTTGGCACCGCTTCATTTTGTATTTGAGGTTCAATGTATCGCAGCGCATAGATTTGTCCACCATTAACAAAAGCATCGACACAAGCACTTGAGAACAGCAGCCTTTCTTGTTCGTCCATATGTGCCCAAATGGTCGGATATTGCATGCTCTTAATCTCTTTCTTGCTAAGGATGATATAGTCTTGACCATTCGGAAAGCGGATTCGTACGTCAATCATATCCTTCTCTTGCAGTCGTAAAGGAAGCTGAATAACCGCTGTCTCCACCCAGCGCAAATCATCAGACATCTTCCCATCTTCATATAGCATTGTAGATATCACGGGTGTTCGGGGAACCGTGTCAATCTTCAATACTTTCCCGATAATTTGATCAGGATGATTCAACGCCTGTTTCGGGGCTAGGTCTGACGACATCTCAATCTTGGCAATATCATCGGATCGAATGCGCTTGCCTGCAAGAAGTGGCTGATTGAAAACCCAGACGCTTGTTCGTTTTTGCAGTTCAGCATCTGCAAGCTTGCGCAGCTTGGCAATCTCATCTTCATATTGCGCTGCTGCCTTACGCTGTGCCGCATCATTCTGGCCAATTGCCCAATAGTGATACCCTCCTACAAGCAGCCCAGCTACCGCTGCTCCTCCTACCGACGCCGCAATCATCTGCTTGGTCTTCCTCGTCCATCTTCTCAACTTCTTCTCTCTCCTCTCTCTGTTCTATTCCGACTCATCCATCGCCGCAAATGATAGATAAGCCCTCCCCGTTGTATCGGACCAACTAATTGTTCCACCCAAAGGGCTGTATCGTCCGAACATGCGAACGGATCTGCTTGAATCGGAATGTAGGAGGTAACCTTTGCTCCTCGTCCTTTCACTGTTCCACCAGGATAAAAACGATTCGAATAAGGAATGCCTAGTACCCAACGATGGAACCCTCTTCGCTCAAATTCCCCAACGATTGTTGTACAATCACTCTTTCTCCAAGGAGCCAGGCTTCCCACGAGCACAGGGACATGAGCCCTCATGAATTCATCCATTCGTTCTCCATGATCATCACAACCAAGGTCTAACACAATATAGTCATAGAATCCGAGCAAGGGTGGCATTGGATTCGTACCATACTTCCATTCCATGCAATCCACTCCAAACAATTTGAACATATCCCCATCAGCTAAATACAGCTCCTCTTCACCCTCATATTCCTGAGCCAATAATGGAACAAGAGATGGATCTTTAACATTAGCATCGATATATAGCGTCTTCCGCCCCTTCTTCGCAAGCATGGCGGCACACATGAGCGCTGATTGTGTAGTTCCAAGTCCTGAAGCAGCACCCAGAAAAGCAATCACCACCCCTGCATTCGAGGCTTGCCATGTATTGACCTCATCACGGTTAACTCCTTGGCTTTCAGATTGTCCTGAATAGTAACGTCGTAGATGATCAATTAGTTCATCAGCAGTTTGATAGCGTTCTTCAGGCCGCTTTGCGAGTAATCGTGTCAGTACCGAAAAAACGCTCTCTGGCACATCTTCTGCCAGCATGGATGCGGTTAGCGGACGCTCTCCCTTCCATATGCCGCCGGTCAACATATGACTAATGAGTGCACCTACCCCATATAGATCCGTTCTTGCATCGGTCTGTTGTCCCCGATATTGCTCCGGAGCAGCAAAGCCTACTGTACCAAGCTTAACCGTATCTTGATTAGATAAAGGATTCACATTCCTAGCGATTCCAAAATCAATAAGTTTCACCTGGCCATCCTTCGCCAGCATAATATTAGATGGCTTTACATCTCGGAATACAACGGGCGGATTCTGCCGGTGCAAATAGGCAAGCGCTTCACATACCGGAATGACAATATGCATCGTCTCTTCAAAACTTAGAGGCTTCATGCGCAGCCGATCCGCTATCGTGTGCCCTTCAATATACTCCATCACCAGATATGCTCTGCCGCTGGCATCAGGTGGATAGAAATCCACAATAAGCGGAAGATGTGGATGTCGAAGCGATGTTAAAATAGATGCTTCATGAACAAGCTGTCTCACATCTTGCGCCGCTGGTCTTGATTCCTTAATCGCCCACTGCTTGCCGATCAATCGCTCGTCATTGGCTAAATATACAACGCTCATTCCCCCTGTTCCGAGCAACCGAACGATTCGATATCTGTCTTGCAATAAGTGTCCTGCCTGCAAATGGTTCGTTATGGAATGCGCCACAATTCTCCCTCCAGGCGACAAAAAAAGCACCCTGATTGCAAACCTATCGGTTTGGAACAATCAGGGTGCTTCCCTTCGCTCATATTCATTTGTTGTTATTTTATGCCATTCGGAAGTATATGTCTAGTCTTTTTTCTAAAGAATACTAAACTTCCCAATCAGGCAATGCCAGTACACCGCAGCATACGCTACATCTTCATCATGTACAGAGTGATTTCATCGCGATTATGGAACAATTGTTTCGCGCGAATAATGTGAAGATGCTCAAGGAACATTTCCTTCACTTCCCGTATTGTCTGCAGCGGTTTTTTGTGCATCAGCTTTACAGTCACAATGACAGTACCGCCTTGCATAACCGAATCCAATAAGCCAATAACAAGCTGCGCTGTAACTTTAGGGCTCCAGCTCATGTCGCATACGAGCAAATCGAATTCTCCAGGTTCCAAAGCCACGTCCCCTGCATTGCTCTTATAGTAAGTCAAGTTCGGATGATCAATCAAGCTTGGATGCATTGCAGCAGGATCGACTGCAGTAACTTGTACGCCTCGCTCCAGAAGAAGACTTGTCCAACCTCCTGGCGCAGCTCCAATATCAAGGGCATTCCGATAAGCCGTAAAGTCCAAACCGAAAGTCCGTTCCGCCTCAAGAAGTTTGAACTTTGCTCGAGATACCTGCCCCTCTTCCTTGCGGAAGCGTACCGTACCTCCTGGCCAATCTGAACCCGCTTCAGCTGTTGTCATGAGGCCTGCATAGCCAACGCCATCATGAATAAATAAGGATACAATTCGCTCGGGATCTTGGATCGCGACAGACGCTCCAGTACGCTCAACAGCAGCACGCAGCGCATCTCGAAGTTCCTTGTCGAGTGAATCACCCGATGCGCTGGAACGAACATGGACGCCTAGTCGCATGCCCTCTATAGGACCTTCTAGATCATGAATCAAATGAGTAAGCAAACTGTCAAATGATTGAACTGTGTCAGTCTGCAATGCTTGAATATCGAATGCAATGTCAACCGGTTGCAAATAGCGAATGAACATCGTCGGCTCAGACTCCATCGCTTGGAATACCTCGTTGCGATCAATAGGCAATTCCATTAGTGCAATTTCACCAGAAACCATCATTCGACTCTTCAACTGACCGAACCTTCTTCGCCACTCTTCCTGCGCGTAGGCAATATAGCCATGATTGGACGTGACGATCCAGTGTGATCCATATTCATAATTTGTGTCTAATTGTAGCGGATGTAATAATTCCAAGCAGTGCAACCTCCAAATGCTAAGCAACTTAACTTGCTTCAGCTGTTTCCATTTCATTATGTTAACCAATTGTAATCTATTTACGTCATTAATTATCTGCCGAAACTACACGATTCGGAACATTTCCTTGCTTAAGACAATCAACACGGGACACCCAATCAGGTGTATCAGATCATTCTGCGTCCGGCCATTAACCAGCATAATCCTTGTATGAAGAACAGCCCTATAAGTACATTCAAATATTCTCTACTGAATGTTTGAGTTACGAGCTGCTCCTTACTCACATTAGGATTAAATTTATGAAGAGGTCTCCTCTTCTCTCCTAGGATTCAAACGTTCATAAATGTGAGATACAGAATGAAAGGCATATATCTTGTCAACGCTACCCATGCCTTCTCGATGATCCCATACAAGCAGACAAGGGACACTTTCAATTCGTAATGCGTTCACCCATACAGGAATAGAGCTGACATTGACCGCCGCTATTTCCAACTTCGGATTCGTTACTTCTACAATGTTCAGCATCCGAGATGCTAACTGGCAAGTCCCACAAAAAGGACTATGTATGAATACTGCATCCCATTGCCTAAAAAACAGCTCTACAGCAGACAAGCTCTGTGATTGCACCTGTGCTGCCTTCAGCTGTAATTCCGAAATTTCAATCATACCTTATTTCCTCGTATCCGCATCAGCAAAGACTCTGGCATCGGCCCATTAATCAGTTCAACATGCTCAGGCTTATTCGCATAGAGCATCTCGAACATTCGCTTTCTACCAATCATACTCGACGTATGCAAATAAATCGCAGTCTGCGGATATAAGCCACGTACAACCATTTCTCGAACTAGTTCCGTTCCCGTTCGCTCATCTTCACCCAAATCATGATCCAAGGACAGGATCCCCACTTGTTCATGTTCCAATAGCAGAAGGCACTCTTCCGCATTGCGAGCAAGCACGAAGCCTTCTGGACAGCGACGGTAATCATCCAAGTACACATGTATCATCATTATCACTTCCTTACCTATCCGATGCCCATTGATAACAAGCAGCAGCATAACTACCGTACAATGATTGGCCTACTGCAAAATATCCTGGATAAGCTTCCATTCCCGCATATGCCCTCCAGAAGCATCGCCTGGCGTCTCCAGCACGAACATGCTTCGCTCCAATTCCTTCGCTCTGAGGAGCTCCGTAAATCCGTCAATTCCAATATACCCTTGCCCCAAATTTGCATGACGATCTTGCTTGGAACGATATGGATCGCGAGAATCATTTAAATGAACTGCATGCACATGTTTCCAAAAGTCATGCTGGTTCCCCGCCATGAGAAGTTCATTCGTTGCAGAGGGGTTCCACAAGCCACTTGCGTACGCATGACAGGTATCGAAGCAAAAACCGATCTTTTCGGGATATTGACTGAATTGCCGGATACTCACCAATTCTTCCAACGTAGCACCTAACCCACCGTGATTCCCGGCCTGATTCTCAATCAGCAGCTTAGCTCGACCACTCCATACGGAAAGAACAGTGTTCAGTGTAACAATAATATTTTCGTAGCAACTCAGCTTCTCCGCATCTGTGGCGGGTGTACTTGAGATCCCCTTATACGAACCAAAATGTACGACAATCCCTACCGCTCCACAAGCCTCTGCAATCATAAGATCGTTCAGTAATGACTGAACCGTAAGCTGAAACTTCTCAGGTGAACGGCTTGCATCCACAGCTAAATTTGTCGGATATGGCGTATGAGCAATGGACTGGATGCCATGCTCTGAACAGATTTCACGCGCAGTCTGAGCATCGGCCTCATATCCGCTTTTGATCGATAAGCCTCGCGGATTTTTGCTAAAAAACTGATAACTTCGAACTCCTGCTGCCTGCTGCAGTTGAACTGCCAATCGCGCTGCGTGCGCATATCCTCCCCGTAAAGGCAAATGACAACCAAATGCGCGCGCAGCATGGCGGGATTCATTCTTGTTCGGAGCCATCCGCTGCAGGATCAATCTGGCAATGTGGACAGAAGTTCGCAGGACGACGTTGAATCATCGTGACTTCAATCGCTGTGCCGCATTTCGGACAAGGTTCTCCTGTCTTGCCATGAATGGTTATGCCCGTTGTTTCCCCTGTTTCGGGCTGGTGTTGTTGTGTCTGCGTATTCACTAAACCATCTTGCTCAATTTCAATATGCAACACATCAAGCATCGCGTAAAACACACGATTCCAATGTTCTGATTCAAGCTTCTCCGTACGTACAGTTGGGAGCAGTCCAGCAGCAAATGCGATATCATCCGCCAACTGACTTCCTATCCCAGCGATAATGTTTGGATTGGTCAATGCGGACTTCAAAGTCGTACGACGCTTAGCGAACCGCTGAGCGAAGCGCTCTGCTGTCAAATAGCGAGATAAAGGGTCTGGCCCCATCTCGAGATGCATTTCCTCCACCCGCTTCGCTGTTAACCACATAATCTGGCAGCTTCGTGCACCATGAATGTACATCTGTGCATGATCGGTAGTAATTGCGAATTGTGCATGGGAGACATCAAGTTGTTGTTCTTCATCTGGTTCTATATGTCCTGATGCTCCTTGAGCAACTGCTTGAAGGGTAGAAACTGCTTCCATACGACTACCGGTTCCTATATGAAGAACAAGCCTACGGCCATCATCAAGATGCAATATTAAATCTGTCCCTTTGCGTTCAATATACAGAATTTGTCTTCCAACCAAGCCATTTGTCAAGCTATGGAGATCCGTATTCAACCAAGATTCACGCTGTACATGAAGGCTGCGAATGCGTTCTCCAGTAATCAACTGATCCAGCTGTTTGCGGTAGCGTTCCATTTCTGGAATTTCCGGCACCTTGCATCTTCCTTCCTAATCACTTTCATGATCGCCTTGTATTTTATGTTATTAATTAAATCATTCACATTCCAAGATATACATTATAGCATTTCCTTAATGAACCATTCACGTACTTGCTTCATGTTATGAAACACCATGTTTGGCTCCACACCGGCACGAGCACAAAATGAATCATAATTGTCAGGCGTCGTTACTCCTGTATAGGTAAGTGCTGTGCGGCATCCTGCATTCGCTCCGGCAAGAATATCAGTCATCATATTGTCTCCAATAACGATAACGTCCTGTGCCGTACACCCAAGCCTATTCATTGCTTCATCCATAATAATTTCACTTGGTTTCCCGATAATAATAGGTTCCACACCAGAAGCGGATTGGAGAGCGGCACCTATTGTACCTGCTCCAGGGGAAAATCCACGATCTGATGGCAGCATAACATCTGGATTAGTCAAGATGGATACAGCTCCCCCACGTAGGGCACAAGCAGCTGCCTCCAATTTGGCATAAGTCAAGCTCCGATCCAAGCCCTGAACGACAACTCCAATCTCAGAATTCCACACATCATCTACTTGATCCGTCCACGATATTCCGGTATCCTCCAGCGCCTGCTGCAAGCCAAGCTCGCCTATCATGAATACCATTTTATCCGAAAATCTCTTCTGAATATACGATGCAGCCGCTTGAGCAGAGGTGAGAACATCTTGAGCACCCGCAGAAATACCAAAATGCTGCAAGTGATTGGCCACTTCTTCCGGCGTGCGCGTTGAATTGTTTGTTACGAACAGATAAGGAACTCTAAGTTGGCCAAGCTCCTCTATTAGCTTGTCCGCTCCTTCAATCGGAGAAGTCCCATGATACATGGTTCCATCTAAATCGATAAGCGCATATATGCTGTTGCGCGATTTTTCTGTCATCATTTCTATACACGTTCCTTCCTTGCCTAACACATGCCTGCAGCATGCTGTGGAAAATAGCAACCTACCTGCAAGAACAATCGTTCCACCATCTAATGGGAAGTACTCATCAAATCATCGAATAGAGAATCTGAAAATCCCCCAGCACATATTGGATTCAAAATCAAAACCTGTCTGGAGTCCCCCACAGATTGTTGCCCTGATATCCATAGCATCAAAGCCCATACAGTTGAATCAATGCTAGTATACGCAATTCCGAGCCAAAAGGACAGAGCCCCTTATCAAATCCAAGGGCGATTCCTATTCGCTTCCTATTGATTGTAGAGAACTCCCGCCGCTAGTGAGTGTTCCGATACATAGAACAGACGCGATGAAATAGAACAACTCCCGCTATTCCCATGTAGAGGGGCGGGAGCCATGCTTGGCGTGTTGGGATTGAAGATCTTGCGCCTACATTCTGTGTGCTTCTGACTGTTACCGCTGCTTCCGTGCTTGTGAGGCGTGAATCACTTGATCTACCAAGCGTTCTACGACAAGCCCATCTTCAAGTGTTGGAGCCAAGTTATCCCAACGCTCATCCCCGCAGTGGCGCAAAATAAAGTGATGCAGCGCAGCGAAATGACTGTCCTGGAATATGCCCATTGTTGCCTTCTCATCAGGAAGCAATGCAAGTGACTCTGGTTCTGGTGTCGCCCCATGACGACCGCTGACTAGATGCAGCTGTGGTTTCTTATCGGTTTCCAAATCGCAAGTGATGCTGCCCTTCGTTCCAACAATGTGCACACGGAACGCATCCTCACCTAATGCAATACGGGATACTTCCACGATTCCTTGAATGCCTTGCTCTGTTACATAATTCATAAGTGCCCAATCATCTACATGAACAGCCAACCGTTCGTCCGTTCCGTTTCCTGCTCTACGGCTCTTAATAAATGTTTCGGTATTGCCATCCACACTCTTCATTTCACCAAACCAATGACGGAGTAAATCAAGTGCATGAACACCGATATCCGTAATAGCTCCTCCTCCAGATAACGAGTTGTCTACCCGCCAACTGTAAGGCCTGGCATCACTTAAATATCCTGAACGCAAATATGCCAGTCTGCACTGAAGCACATCGCCGATAATCCCTTCTTCCAGCCATGCCTTTATCCGCATAACTGCCGGATGATAACGATAGACAAATGCAAGCTGCTGTGTCAGTGTTGAAGGGACATCCTTCAGCAATTGCGCGGTAGAAGCGGCACTTTCTGTTACTGGCTTCTCGCAATAGATGGCTTGATTATATTGAACCGCCATACGGACTTGCTCAGCATGGAGCGCATTTGGCGTGCAAATGCTAATTGCTTCCGCTCCATCGTATTGCAAAGCTTCTTCCAAGGAGGAAGTAACATGTACAAAGCCAATTTGGCGTGCCTGATCCAACGTCTGTTCAGGTCGACGGGTAACGAGTGTATTCAATACCGGTGTAACGGGAAGCTGCTTGATAATCGGCATCGTACGCAGTGCAATCATATGCGTCTTAGCGATATTTCCGAAGCCTACGATCGTAAATCCAAGTGTATTCATAGCAGATCCACCTTCCATGTATCCAGCAACGACTAAGATGTTTCGAATAGAAGTGCCTTGGGAAATGAAATAACTTATTTCTACATTGTAAATAACCATTACAAGGCTGGCAAGAGCATATATACGGCTCAACAAGGCGTCGCTTCGACGAAGAGTGATGTCAGAGACTGTCGATTGCAGGCAGTGCGTGATGCAAACAAGCTGCAAGCCGGACTATTTGTCAGGTTCTGCGCTTTCCCGGGAAACTTTTATGTACAATTGCCTTTCTACTCCCCTACTTTTCCCCTTCCGCTCGTTTCAGACTGCTGGATCTCAAGTAAATCACCAACGACTTGTACCATAACCTTGATGAAAAAGAAAGAAACGGATTGCTCCGTTTCTTGTAGATGAGCCAGTCATTCCTAATGTAGATTCACTTTGCATATTATTCTCAGTTGGAATGTTGCAGCTATTCAAGCTGTACGTTTCTGTTATACATAAGGAGGCTCCCAGCCTTTTTTACTCCAACCGACTTTCGTTCTAACTACTCGAAGCTGCTCATCAAGCTCTACCTCAACGCCGAACGGCAGCCCTCTTCGATGCCAGAAGCGAACATCATTCCATATGATTTTGTAGCCATCGCTCCAGCGCTGTGTTCGAACGATCACTCGTTCAGCAAATCCAAGAAATGCCCGTACTCCATCTGTCATTAGGGCCGGCTCCATAACTCGGTCGTCTATGAACATTTTGTTGTATATGCTGTGTTTCTCAAAAGTTACAGCTGACGATAACCGCAACGGATTGCAGTGCCGTATCCAACCTGTCTCATAATGCTGTTCATACTCAACAACGTACTGCCAGCTAAGCCAAGTGACCTCTGGAACAAGTTGATAATGAAGGCCGCCTGGAAATTGCTCCTGCAATCGATGCAGGAGACGCTGGTGAACCTTCCAACGCCACACGATATACAACAGAGTCACCGCATATCCTCCGATAAATAACCATGCAGCATCTGTTCGCGTCAGCCATAACCAGCTAATCACCCCTATTAGATGAACGACAAATAGGAAAGGATCAAACAAACATAATACATCAGCATGAAGCCATCTGAGCGAAAAAGGCCTTCCAGCTTGAACTCCATATGCATTCAGCCAGTCCAAGCCAATGTGCACCATGATTGCAAGCCAAGTATACAGCAGAACGAGCGGCCACTCGTCCCCCACTTGAAATAACCATGAGATCGGAAGACCAATGACAATTGGCCATACGAACCATGCTGGAATCGCATGAGTAATGCCCCGATGGTGGCGCAAATAGGCAGCATAGCTGCGAACTCGTGTAATTGCATCAAAGTCAGGTGCATGTGAAGCAATGAGTGTGGCGGTCAAGATTGCAGAGAACAATCCCGGCTGCTCCGCAACCTGAGGGTGCAGACAAGCAGCTCCAGCCAATGAAGTCCCAAGCAGCAAATGACTCGCTGTATCCATCCATAACTCCTCCTTAGCATCACGGTTGCTGAACATACAATTGCCTAGGCAATTGCATATCCAACTAACCCAGTTATGGATAGCGTATCGAGGAACCATTAACGGTGCATTGTGGTGATATTAAGATGTTGTAACGATCGTATGTTCATCAGCAAGAACGGTATTAGAAAATAATTCGCACGCCTCCTGCAGCAGTTCCTCCATCCGTTCATCATTGTATCGTGAACTGAAATGGGTTAACGTTAGCTTCTTAACGCCTGCTGATACTGCGATTTGTGCAGCTTGCCTAGCCGTACTGTGGCCAAACTCATTTGCATTTTCACGTTTATCGTCCATGAAGGTTGCCTCATGCACAAGCAGATCAACACCTTGAGCCAACTTGATTGCATTCTCACATGGACGAGTGTCGCCAAGTATCGTCACTGACTTACCGGGAATTGGGCTTCCAAGAACAGAAGACGCTTCTACCAATTCACCAGATGGCAGCACAATATCTTGCCCTCGTTTCAGTTGTCCATATAACGGCCCCGGCGGCAGATTCTTTTCCTTTAACAGATTCAAATCAAGTCTGCCTGGCCTCTCCTTCTGCTGCACTCGATAACCTAAGGATAGAACACGGTGTTCAAGAGGCAGTGCCGTAACCGCAAATTGTTCATCTTCCCAGATGACTCCAGACTCCACCTCCTGAATATGAAGCTCGTAAGGAAGATGCGTTTCACTTAATTCGAACACAGTATGTATAAATCGTTGCAGTCCCACCGGGCCAAAGACGGTGAGTGGAGAAACTCCACCTTGATAGGCACGACTGGACAATAGTCCCGGTAACCCGAAAATGTGATCCCCGTGCAAATGGGTGATAAAAATAAATTCGCACTTGCCTAGCTTTAATGGGGATTGCAGCACTTGATGCTGGGTTCCCTCCCCGCAGTCGAACATCCAGAAGGATCCGCGTTCCTCATACAGACGCAGCGCCATACTACTTACATTGCGCCTAGTTGTCGGCATACCCGCTCCTGTTCCTAAGAAGTATATATCCATACTCGTGTAATACCTCCTACTTCTGAAGTAATCAATCCAGCTAAGATTGGTGATATGTATATTTTAAACCTAGTTAACTATTTGTTGTATAAATGATTAACGTGCATAGTATGCCTCACTATGCAAAGATATAATAAGCTCCGCACGCCTACCGGCAATACGGAGCTCATTGTGTATCTGTAGATAAGAGGGTGTCCCTGATATAGACAACTTACCATTTCCGTTGATAAATCGAAAATGAATTAGAATTATGCCCTATTTATGCTTTATCCACGTTAAAGTATTGCGCTTGCGGATGAGCGAAGACCATCGCGGATACAGATGCCTCTGGCTCCATCATAAATCCTTCTGTTAAGTGGATCCCGATATCCTCAGGCTGCATGAGCTTGAATAATGGTTCTTGATCCTCAAGATTTGGACATGCTGGATAGCCAAATGAGACTCGAATGCCTTGGTATCTAGCACCAAATCTCTCCTTCATCGTCATCGTTTCTGGATCAGGATAACCCCATACTTCGCGCATCATATGGTGAATTCGTTCTGCCAGTCCTTCTGCAAGCTCCAACGCTACAGATTGAAGCGCATGAGAACGCAAGTATTCCCCCTTCTCCTTCCATTGATCGGCCTTGCCGCGAACATCGTCCCCAGCAGTTACAACCAAGAAGCCTACATAATCCATTACTCCGCTTTCTTTCGTACGGAGGAAGTCTGCAAGACACAAGTAAGGTTCAACCTGCTGACGCGGGAAGGTAAAGGTATGCAGTACTTCCTGAACGTTGTCCGGATTGTATATATGAATAGAATCCCCTTCCGATTGAGCCGGGAAGAAACGATACATCGCGTTCGCTTTTAGCACACCTGCTTGTGATTCTTCCACTAAAATCTGATCAACGGTTTCCTTCAAATCAACAGTCTTTGGATCCCGATTCTTCAGAAGCTGTTCCACAGATCCCTTCAATCCTAAATGATGGCCAAGCAGCATCTGGAAGTTCAAATAAGGGATGACTTGAGGAATTGGAATATCTCGAAGAACGTGACGTTCCAAATCCGGAGGAATGTATACCTCTGCTTCTCTTATGTCCGAGCGTACCGCACGTGTAAGCTCTGGCAATTTCGATTGATTTTCCGCTTCACGAGCTAGACGCTCCTTATGAGCGCGGAGTTCTTCCACTAGATTTTGGCGTTCTGAAGAATCCATAATTTTATTGGCAAGATCAAGACCATCCATGGCATCCTTCGCATATAAAACTAATCCATCGTATTCGGGACTAATCCGATTCTTGGTAAACTTCCGCGTCAATGCCGCTCCGCCAACAAGAATCGGCACATCGATTCCAGCTGTCCGCAAGTCTTGTGCGGTTATAACCATCTGCTGTGCAGACTTCACAAGCAAGCCCGACAGACCAATTGCATCTGGCTTCTCCTTGCGATAGGCTTCGATCAATTGATCTGGCGGAACCTTGATACCAAGGTTGACGATTTCATATCCATTATTCGATAAGATGATTTCAACTAGATTTTTGCCGATATCATGCACATCGCCCTTGACCGTTGCGAGTAGAATTTTCCCTTTAACAGCAGACTCGTTCTTCTCCATATGGGGTTCCAAGAAGCTTACCGAAGCCTTCATGACTTCTGCGCTTTGGAGCACTTCCGCAACGATGAGCTCATTGTTATTGAACAGTCTTCCGACCTCTCCCATCCCTTCCATTAACGGACCATTAATGACCTCAAGCGGCGAGTACTTCTGAAGCGCCTCCGTTAAGTCAGGAACAAGACCTTCCTTCGTGCCTTCTACTACATATGAAGCTAACCGCTCTTCAAGCGGCAGGTTGCTAGTCTTTTCTTTCTTCTCGACTTTACGGTTGCGGAACGCAGCTACGAATGCAGCCAGTGTATCATCGTTTGTGTCGTACAATAGCTCTTCCGCAAGCTTGCGTTCATGTTCTGGGATGGATGCATAGCGTTCCAACTTCTCCGTATTGACGATCGCGTAATCCAATCCAGCCTTCGTGCATTCATATAGAAAGACGGAATTCAATACTTCACGCCCAGCCTCAGGCAAACCGAACGAGATATTACTGATTCCCAGAATCGTTTGAACCTTTGGAATGGTCTCCTTAATGAGGCGGATCCCTTCCACTGTTTCTTTTGCCGAACCAATATATTGTTCATCGCCCGTCCCAACTGGAAACACGAGTGGGTCGAAGATAATGTTTTCAGGCTGTATACCATAATCATTTACAAGGATGTCGAAGGATCTCTTCGCTACCTCAAGTTTATCTCCACGCGTAATCGCTTGACCACGTTCATCAATCGTACCTACAACCAAGGTTGCACCATAACGATGAACAAGCGGTACGACGTGGTCGAATTTCTCTAGTCCGTCCTCTAAGTTAACAGAGTTAATAATCGCTTTCCCTTGTGAATACTTCAACGCCAGTTCCAATACCTTGGCATCTGTCGTATCGATGACGAGCGGTGCCTTAACCTTCTTTACAACTTCCTGCAGAAATTCCTTCATATCAAGAGCTTCGTCGCGATCCGGATCCTGAACGCACACATCGATGACATGTGCTCCATTTTTCACCTGTGCACGTGCGACTTCAGCGGCTTCTTCGATTTTACCTTCAGCGATCAATCGCTTGAATTTGCGCGAGCCGAGAACATTCGTACGTTCCCCTACCATATAAGGCCGGCTCTCATCTTCCACATATACCGTCTCAATCCCGGATACAGCCGGAGGATGTTCGCCGAATGCAGTACGTGGAGCATATTCGAGCAATGTCTCTCTTAGTACGCGAATATGTTCAGGTGTTGTTCCACAGCATCCCCCTGCAATATTCAGCCAGCCCTGCTCAGCAAAGGTTGCGATTTTGCGGGCAAGCGATTCTGGTGATTCATGATAGTGACCATTCTCATCGGGAAGCCCTGCATTTGGATAGCAACTGATCGCAGAGTTCGCGATGGAAGCAAGGGTACGCAAGTGATCGCGCATGAATTCCGGCCCCGTCGCACAGTTTAATCCGATCGAGATTGGCTTTAAATGCTCTAGGGAGATGTAGAATGATTCAATATTTTGACCAGCAAGCGTTGTCCCCATCGGCTCGATCGTCCCCGATATCATGAGCGGCAGCGTGATGCCCGTAGACTCGAATGCCCGTTGAATCGCGATCGAACCCGCCTTAACGTTCAACGTATCCTGTGAAGTCTCCAATAGGAGCGCATGAACGCCTGTTTCAATAAGCGCGACTGCCTGTTCATAATAACTGTCAATTAGCTCATCAAATGTTACCCCGCCGGTAACCGATAAAGTCTTCGTCGTCGGCCCCATAGCACCGGCAACGAAACGCGGCCATTCTGGTGTGCTGTATTTTGCAGCTGCCTCGACAGCAAGCTTCGCCGCGGCAACGTTCAACTCACGTGCTTGATCAGCAATATCATAATCGGCAAGCACGATACTGGTAGCCCCGAACGTATTCGTCTCTAAAATGTCTGCGCCCGCTTCTAAATATTGTTCGTGTATTCTAGAAATGACATCTGGACGTGTCAGGACTAACATCTCATTGCACCCATCCAATTGTTCGCCTCCAAAGTCCTGTGGCGTTAAATCGGCTTGCTGGATCATCGTGCCCATTGCACCGTCTAAAATGAGAATGCGTTCTTGTAGTTGTTCCTGTATCGTTCTTGTTTTCATCGCTCTGCCCACCCTCTGTCTTAAACGTTAAACCCTAGTTTAGCAGATGTGATCCGATTAGAAAAGACTCATGATTGAGTCATCGTAAAATGTTTCTTGCCCAAACATTTCCTCTGTACTATAATTAAATAAATAAATCGCATTGGGAAACGGGGGATTTTGCAAATGGCACAGGTACGTATCCGAAACACGAACGAAATCATAATTGGCGAAGAAAATGTTCGTTCTTTCCTATCAGCGCAAGGAGTGCTGTATGAACACTGGGATCCGAACAAACTTGCCCCATCTTTGCATGATAAGTACGTACTATCCGATGAAGAGAAGCAAGCCATTTTAGACACGTATGAAGGAGAAATCCGTGATTTGGCTGAAAGACGGGGCTATCGTACGTGGGATTTGATTTCTTTATCAGACGCTACTCCCAATATCGAAGAGCTGCTAAAGAAATTTGAACAGGTTCACACGCACACAGAAGACGAAGTAAGAGCTATTACGGCCGGAAATGGTATTTTCATAATTAAGGGAAGCGACGACATCGGTTATATGGATGTTGAATTGGAAGCTGGGGATGTAATTTCCGTCCCTGAAGAAAAGCCGCACTACTTCACTCTGATGGATAATCGTCAAATTGTTGCAGTTCGACTCTTCATTGAAACAGAAGGATGGATCGCGCATCCGTATTCGGATCCTTCTTTCCAACAGGCGTAATTCCTGAATTATCGGAATCATAATCGATAAAAAACGTCCCATTACTGATATTAAGAGGGGCAGCCCCACAAGATCCCGATTTGGATCTTCTGAGGCTGCCCCTTCTTCGCATAAATTCTTGTTATGTATTTAGATTCTTATTTTACAGTAAATTGCTTCTTCGGCATCGAGTGCATGTCACGAGCAGTCACATGAGAAATGACCGTGTAGGTACCAGCCTTATCAAACGTTTTCTCAATCTGATACGTGCCATCTTTCGTGAGCTTCCCCTCAATCTTCTCGTGGTCAGCCCCATCCAGCCACAACTCGAACTCTACTTTATCTGCATCATTTACCGCTTTCTCTTCTTGTGTGACCTGTGCAGAGATGGTGACAGCTTCATTGATTTTGACTTCTTCCGGCACTTGCAAGTTTACCTTAATCATTGCTGGCATCTCATTTTTGCTGTCCTGTTTATCACTGGAGCCATGACCTGCATGTCCTTCATGACCGCCACCTGCTGACGAGCTATTTCCACAACCGGCTAATAGCATTGCTCCTATTGCCATTGTTAGTACGATTAATTTACTCTTATTGTTGAACATAATCGTCGTTCACTCCTCAACTGTATCCTAGATTTATCGTATCACATTATAGACAGCATTCTCCAATTCCTCATGACTCCATTGGGCTATAATGAGCAACATTGTGTGACGATCCTATGACATTTGTCACATTCACCCTTGTAGTTTCATGTGGAGGGTAATCAAATTAAGGTACTCACACTAATCTTGCCGACACCTCGCGAAGATTACCGTATATCAAAAAGGCCTGTGATCCCACAGGCCTCTTTGTCATACACGCGGAGTAAGTAATTACATCCCCGCCGATTTATGATTCCTTCGAATTTATCTCATCAATAATTTGCTCAATTTCACGCAAGCTTGCAATCGTATATTCAGGGTGAATATTGCCAGACAATTCAACGCCTTTGCGGTTCAGCCATGCATGATGCATGCCAACATTCTGCGCGCCTAGAATATCCGTCGTTAATTTGTCGCCAATCATGATCCCTTCATGCGGTTCGATGCCGAGCAATGACATCGTGTGCTTGAACAGCTCTGGATCAGGCTTCCCTTGTGGATGATGTCCAGAGATAACGATATGATCGAAATAGGATAGAAGCTCACGCTCTCCATTCAGCTTCTCCTGCTGCAAATCAGGCGATCCGTTCGTTAACAACAATAGTGGATATTGCGCAATCAATTGTCGCAGCACCTCATAAGTCTCATCGTACACATACGAACGAGAACGACGTTCACTCATAAATCGCTCCGCCAGCTCGGCACCTAATGCATCATCAGGTTGACCAGCGGCTTGAAGACCTTGTGTCCATGCAGATTGTCGATACATCGGCGCAAGCTGTTCCAACAATCGAAATTCAGGATGTTCTCCCTCTGCGAATCTCCCCCACAGCGCTTCAAAGGGATTAATCCCAATATTCTGTGTGAAAGGATAAGTCTCATAAGAGGCAAACAATTCACGAGCAGCTTGACGAACGAATGCTTCCAATTGTTCTACATTGACCCCAGTCTTATCTTGCGCGTATTTACAAGTTGCAGCAAAAGCTTCCTCAACACAACGCTCATCCCATAACAAAGTATCATCCAGGTCGAACAGTACAGCACGAATAGCCAAGTTTCATCTCTCCCATCACAGCGACAATGATAACGAATCCTCTATATCGGATTTCTCTATTTTTTCGAGTCTTTCTTCGATGTATCTTCGAATTCAATCTTATGTTGATTTGCGAAGGAACGAAGACGTTCCCCCATTGCATTCGTATCATAACGATTCAGCACTCGCGAGAAAATCCAATTCGCACCTTTCCCCGTGTGTTCAATAACAACATAACCAGGTTGGATCGCAATTTTCTTCATATCCTTTGCAGACAGAGTACGGAGACGATTCCAGCGAATCGTAGATACCTCACCTGCTCCAACACGAAGAAATGGTCTTCTCAGGAATAATATAATCCCCAATCCGACGTAACACACGATTGTGATCCAATATAGAGTTGGATATTGATTGTCCGTAATGATACCGCCCAACAATCCATACATAATGGCGAAGGCGATTAAAGCGATTGGCATAATGAAGCTGCGTCCTTTAAACTCTTCGTGCGCAGGCTTGCCAGCAGCGAACGTCGGTTTGCCTTGCTTCATTCGCTGTTTGTTTAACTTTTCACTATTTTGACGGACTTTACGTTCCCAACTGCGAGACATGAATTCGCAACCCCCTGTATAGTAAACGAATAATGTGAATCCATCGTTATCGATGAAGGTTCATTTAATGAACGATCCCGTTCGATCCAGAGTTATCTGTTCCTTCTTCATCTTCTACATAGCGAATAGTGTCTAATTGATTGCGTACCTGCTTGCGGAATAGAACCAAATATTCCTCGCGCAGTTTCGCGCGTTCTTCCATTTCCTCATCGCTCAGCCCCACTGTCTTATGTTTGCGGGCCAATTCATTAATTCGTGCAATAAGCTTGTCGATATTCATCAGGTACCTCCATGTGTGTAAGCATATGTTCTACTTTGACATGGAGGTAACAGCTTGTCAAGCAAGCAGCAAGAAAGCTTTTATATCGCAAAAAAGAGGCCTCTTCGGGCCTCCAACCGTCTGCTCTTATGTATAGGAATGCAAAGCTTCTCAACCGTAAATTCGACAATGACCCCGACTCATCGGATCGGAACGAGCAATACTTCTCCTGCCGGTAAGATATCACCTTTCAATTGATTCATCTCAACGATTTCATATATAAACTGACGTGTATCCGTATGTTCTGGCTTATAAGAGGATGCAATCCCCCAGAGTGTATCTCCAGGCTGAACAAGTACGCGCTCCACAGCAGCTCCATTTACAATTTCCGTTTGGCTTTCATCCATGCCAAGCGCTTGAACAATGCTTCCACAAGTAATGAACAACAATACAATCAGGCTCATGATGAATCGAACACGTAAAGGAAACAAACGCTTCTTCTGAATAGGTTGTGAAGCTGTTGTCGACACCTTATAGATTGAACGATATGTTGTATACATCATAAATGAATCATCTCCCAAACACTTGTTCTGTTATCTTGTATAATTTAATCTAACACGAACACACGTTTGAGTCAATATTTTTTTAGAACGTTCGTTCCCCTCTTTATATTATCGAAAAATAAGCATTTAACCTCATTTAACTTTCTCTTGTTTCTCTCTCGTAATTTACGAACTTCTCACAATCTTTTTCTGCAGAATCTTTAGAACTTATGTTTGTACGAACGGAGGTTCTGTGGTATAATTTTGTCAAAAGAGTATTCATTGGAGTTGATACCCTTGTCTAAAATATCAAGTCGTCAACAAGCTATCCTTGATTTTATACGTGATGAAGTTCGAGCTAAAGGTTATCCGCCTTCTGTTCGTGAAATAGGCGAAGCCGTTGGTCTAGCATCCAGTTCCACTGTTCACGGTCATCTTGATCGACTCGAGAAGAAGGGATTCATTCGACGTGACCCTACGAAGCCTCGTGCTATTGAACTGCTTAGCCATGATCAATCTGAACGTTCAACAGACTTCTCTCGCTCCTTCGCACGCGTGCCGGTCGTTGGGAAAGTAACTGCAGGCGAGCCAATTACCGCAACAGAGAATATTGAAGATTACTTCCCTCTTCCTATGCATATGGTGGGAGATGACGAGAATGTATTTATGTTGTCGGTCATGGGTAATAGCATGATTGAGGCTGGTATACATAATGGCGACTTTGTCATCGTACGTCAGCAGCAGACTGCGAACAACGGTGATATCGTGGTAGCCATGACTGAAGAAGATGAAGCAACGGTTAAGACTTTCTATCGTGAGAAGGATCATATCCGCTTGCAGCCTGAGAATCCAACCTATGAACCGATTCGCTTACAGCATGTAACGATTCTGGGCAAAGTTATTGGTTTGTTCCGTGATTTTCATTAAGACATTACATTGATGCCTCGTTCTCTTCTTTTCATGAAGGGAGCGGGGCATTTTGCTTTCTCATTATTTCATATCATTTACTGAACAGTACCTGAACAATCTCATCTAGAAAAGAAGCAGTACCTTTCTTTTGCAGGAGTGGCCTTATGAACAAGACCGGGCATAACGATAACCCAATACGGAACACTTCTGTTTGCATCCATATTTGGCCTATTAAGTTGGAAGTTAAAATTAACGCTCTTTTCTATTCATAAAATTCGACTTCCTCTCCTTATCCTCATCGAAACAACTTCACCACCACTGTTCACTCTTTTGAACCCTGTTTTCGAGAGATTTATACCACATCGAATATATACACACATCAACTTTAGCAATAAATATTTATTGTATAACAATAATTTTTTATTGACTAAAAGCATGTATTTGAATAGGATAATACCTAATGATACACCTCGTATAACTGTTCAAAATTCATTTTTCACGAACACAAGGTAGGAGATAACTATGAATAACTTTTTCAAACTAAAATCATTCCTCAATTTTGGCTGGCACCAGGCAATGTCCTGCTTGTTCCCCGCTTATATTTTCGCGATGTTGGCACTCACGAAGGTCATTGACATTCCATTCATGCATCGCTATGATTTCCTATTGCTTGTTTGTATCTTGGCGCAGTTTCTAATGATCCGGTTTGGGATAGAAACAATGGATGAATGTAAAGTAATCTGTATGTTCCATTTCATCGGTCTTGCACTTGAAATATTTAAAATCCACATGGGATCATGGGGCTATCCGGAAGACGGTTGGTCTAAAATACTGGGTGTTCCTCTATATAGCGGATTTATGTACGCAAGTGTGGCAAGTTACTTATGTCAAGCGTGGCGACGACTGCAGGTCAAGGTAAATCGATACCCTTCTGCTTGGTTAACGATTCCGCTAGGTGCGGCGATTTACTTCAACTTCATGACTCATCACTTCATTTACGATTTGCGTTGGGTTTTGATGATTTTGCTATTCGTCATCTTCTTTAGAACCTACGTGGAATATACCGTATTAGGCGTGACACGAAGAATGCCGATTGTTCTGTCGTTCGTCTTAATCGGATTTTTTATATGGGTGGCTGAAAACATCGGGACTTTCTTGGGCGCATGGTATTATCCACATCAGACGAACGGCTGGAATCTCGTAAAGTGGGGAAAATTCAGCTCATGGTTTTTGCTTGTCATCGTTTCCTTCATGATCGTCGCCCATCTGAAGCATGTAAAAGGAGGACACTTCAAGAGAAATAGTCATACTCGCTTCAATGAGTCGACATTTCAGAAGTAAAACACAACCTTTTAAATACAAAAGCAAAAAACCTAGAACCCTAACAGCTCTAGGTTTTGTTACAGTATTCCTTGAATTGCTACTAAAAACTCATATAAGAAATACCCCGCGAACCCAAATAAAATCAGTCCTGCGATAATAGACATCCGCTTAATCATAGTCCGGCTCATGACTCTTCTCGTGACAGCCACAATGGCAAGCAACCCAACATCATGGAGGAGGATACCAGCTAATATTCCTGCACCTACGATTAGAAATTTTGCCGGTTGTGTCGTATCATACGAATCAGATAGCACCGCACCAAAAACGGAAATCCAAAACACAAGATTACCTGGCGATATAGCGACGAGCAGTCCATTTCGGTAGGAACTGAAAAATGATGCATTCGGTTTATCGCCAGTCAATGTAATGCCTTGATCCGAGTTTTTGATGGAATCATAGCCTAAATAAATTAAAAAGCATGCTCCGATAACCCACATAGGGATTTGAATAACAGGGATGGCAAGCACGGAAGCCAAGCCCATATATAAGGCAACGATTAATAAAAAATCAATGGTCATCCCACCTAATCCAACAGCCCAGCCATGCATAAATCCCTTTTTCATCCCTTGCTTTGTCATTTCAACGGTCATGGCACCTACAGGCATTGCAACGGCAAGCCCCGCTAGTAAATACGTGAAGAAAAGATTCAATTTCCAACACTACTTTCTATATGTAATAGTTGCTAGTCAATATACACTATACTATATAAATACATAATATTATATATTTATGCATGACAAACTTGAAAATATTTAGGCAAGTTGACACATACTAAAAATGAACCACTATTGATAGTGTATGTAAGAGGACCAAATACTTCATCATATTTAACTACTCAAAAGCTCCATTTGAGCGCATTTCTTCATCCGATAAATTCTGAGGTAAATTCGTTACAATCGTTCCTGGGTGATCAGATAATGCACGTACATTAAATTCCTCACCTCGTTTATCCAACTCAACTGCAAATAATGTCATGTATTGATTTCGTTCCCATCGGTGAACTTGCGTTCTATTTAAGTACACTATTTCATTCGAGTGATATAACTGAGCAAACAGCCAATTTCCCTAACATGTAGGAAATTGGCTGTTTATCTTCTACACAATATCTTAGCGTAGGGTTGAATGTATAAAGTTAATACTCTATTGGGTACAACAAACAATCAGCTTAGAAATAGTTCATACTCATTGCATCACGTATCTCTAACATCGTTTCTTTTGCTACATGGCGTGCTTTTTCTGTACCCGATATAAGAATTTCATCGACCTTTTTGGGATCGTTTTGATACATTCTTCTCCGTTCTCTCATTGGTTCAAGTAAGTGGTTGATACTTTGCGATATCTTTCGTTTGCATTCCATACATCCAATCTGCCCCTTTTTACAACTTTCATAAATCTCATCGGAGCCTTCTTTACGAAATGCTTGATGATAAGCGTAGACTGGGCAAATTTCAGGATGTCCGATATCCGTTTTATGGATCCGCGCAGGATCAGTTGTCGCTTTCTTTAGCTTCTCACTAACCTCTTCCTGAGTGGAGTCCAAATTGATCGTGTTACCTAGACTTTTGCTCATTTTATTATTTCCATCTAATCCGACCAGTCGTGGAACATCACCTACAAGTGGTTTTGGTTCCACTAACACAGGTTTGTAAAGTTGGTTAAACCGCCGGACAATTTTCCTTGTTTGTTCGATATGAGGAACTTGGTCTTCTCCTACTGGAACCAAAGTCGCCTTACAAAAGGTAATATCAGCCGCCTGGCTTACGGGGTAGCCCAGGAATCCGTAATACATATCATGGAATCCACGTTCTGTGGCTTCCGCCTTTATAGTAGGATTGTGACGTAACGAATTGACCGTAACAAACATGGAAAAATAAGTGGTTAACTCAGCAATCTCTGGGATCATACTCTGAATAAATATTGTTGCGCTATCAGGGTTAATACCTGCTGATAAATAGTCCAATGCCACATTGCGCAAGTTTTGTTTAATTAATTCAGGTTTTTCAAAATGAGTAGTCAGGGCTTGAACATCTGCAAGTATTAAAAAAGTTTCGTATTGGTTTTGCAACTCCACACGATTTTTTAAGCTGCCAACGTAATGGCCAAGGTGCAGTTTTCCTGTAATCCGATCGCCTGTCAAAATCCGTTCTTTCACTTATGTTCCTCCTCATAATGTTATTTCTGAAATGCAATCTTGTGATCCACCAACCATCATTCATGGCCATCACCCCTTTCAAGTAATATAAAAAAACCTCGCCCAATAAAGGACGAGGTTTTCGTGGTACCACCTTTTTAATCGCTAATAGCGATTCACTCTAAAGTACGGCAAGATGGTTCAACCATCAATACGATACTCCTCTCATGATAACGGAGAGAGAATCCCGGCAACGCCTACTCAATTCAGCGGAGCGATTCAGAAGCCCATTCGGCATCAGGTGAGGATCGGTTCACAGCATCCACCGACTCTCTGAACCTCATTATCTGATACGTACTTGCTCTTCATCAACATCGTTGATCCGTTCATATATAATTGAAATTATTATAATGGATAACAATCAGTAAATCAAATTAAATGTCATCTTTTACAGCTCGATGCGAATCATTTGATTGAATCGATCCAAATACTGTTGTATTTACGAAGGATCCCGCTATGGATGAATTTTGGGGATAATGGAAAATTACATCTAGGAAAAAGAAATAAGAGCCGGGGAATGCCCA